>JANXTV010000030.1 GCA_025352185.1 Oligoflexia bacterium | reverse complement strand
TGAAGACCCAATATCCGGTCGGCTATAAAATGTACCGCATCCAGCGCGCACTCGGAAAAGTTCGCGATACCCAACTCGATTAATTCGAGTCCGGTAATTAATTCTCCGAAGTGAGCGAAAAAAAATAAGCAGGGGCCGGTCGATTCGACCGGCCCCTGCTTATTTTAAGCGTCGGTTAAGTGAGTTCCCGACTTATTTCTTTTTAGGAACTTCGGGTACCCAGGCACTCGGCGATTTCTTCGCCCGCGTCCACCAGGCCACGAGATCTTCTTTCCATTTCGGCGGAGGACGTACGATTGGAGTCCGTTTTGCTTCGAGTTCGTCGAGAAGCGCCATCATCCGGTTTTCGTCTTCTTCCGAACCCCGTTGCCACTCAAGTCCGTAACGATGGCCCGTACCGTCGCCGCGCCCGTAAACCACGATCGCCCGCATGAGGATCGTTCGCGCGTCGTGTTCGAACGTCATCAGAATCGATTCGTTACTTTCGAAAATCGAGGCTTCCGTTTGAATACCGGAACCGCCGGTCGAAAGATCGATAATCGTACACGGATAAGGATGACCATCTGCTTTGGAAGCCTGGCCCTTAATCGTGACGTTATAGCGCGGGGGCGTTTCCCACCAACGTAGCCGGGGATTCATAAAGACCGCGCGTACGTTAGGTAGCAGAAGATAAGCGATCAGCGCGAGGTTCGTCGAGGAAACTGCCACGAGGATCGGAATCGAAATCACGTCACTCGCAATTTTCCATTCCATGAAATTCAGGTAAGTCGAGAACACGGCTAGCGCGATCACGATGTAATAACCAAACCGTTTCGCGAGGAAAATAAACGTCCCCTGGAGAATCGGGAGGGCGTAGAATTCCATCAGATCAAAAAATCTCGAGTATTTCCAAATGGCGTGGGCCATTTCCATGAATCCGACTTTATTCACGTAGGCCGAGATCGCGATACTGCCGACGGGGCCGAAGATCTGGAGGAGCGCAAGAAATACGAGGGGCCAGGGACGTCTTTGCATACCTCTAAGGATAAGGGGGTCCGGTCTTTTTTCAATCACCTAAATCGAACCGGTTTCGCTTCGGGAGATAAGAAGCCCTATCTGTAAACGAAAGCGCGTTGAAAATGCGCGCCACGTTTCTGACGTTAGCGCCGAGTTTTCTTCTGATCCTTACGGGCCTTGAGAAGATCGAGCGCTTGTTCGAGAGAAACAGATTCGGGAGCTTGGTCCTTCGGAATCGAAGCGCTGACGGATTTATGCTTCACGTACGGACCGAACTTTCCTTCGAGGACCTGAATCGGCTTTTGATCTTCGGGATGGAGTCCGAGTTCTTTAATCACCTTCGCGCTCGCGCGTCCCTGCTTCGGGGTATTTAACATCTCCATCGCGCGGTCGAATCCGACGGTGTAGACATTATCTTCCTTTTTTAGCGAGCGGTAATCGGTGCCCATTTGGATGTACGGCCCGAAACGTCCGTTATTCGCAAGCACCGGGAGTTTCGTCTCCGGATGGGTTCCGAGTTCACGCGGGAGCGAAAGCCAAGTCGTGGCTTGTTCGATCGTCACTTCGCGAGGATCGACGCCCTTCGGAACCGAAGCCCGCCGAGGTTTCGGCAGCGCCTTCATGAGTTCCTTGAGTTTCTTCTTATCCTTACCGGCCTTCTGTTCTTCGGTGAGTTCTTCCGCTTCGCCGAGTTGTACGTAAGGTCCGAAGCGTCCCGTGAGGCAGTAGATTGCGAGACCCGATTTTGGATCCGTCCCGATCGGTTTCGGTCCCTGGGCGGAGATCTCGATGATTTCTTCGATCTTCGCCGCGGTGAGGTCCGCCGGTGCGATGTCTTCCGGAATCGACGCGTGTACTTCTTCCGCGCCCTCTTTCCCGGGTTGGATGACGTAGGCGCCGTAGCGACCGATCTTTACGTCGACGCCCGCGAGGTGGGGAAGGTCGAGCGTCCGGGATTCGCCCGGATCGATTTTCTTTTCTTTCGCCGCAATTTGCGCGCGGAGCCCATCTTTTCCGAGAAAAAAGGCGGTTAAGTACGGTAGATGTTCCCGCTTACCCTCGGCGATTTCGTCGAGAGATCGTTCCATCTCGGAAGTAAAGTTCGCGTCGACGAGCTGGTTAAAATGTTTTACGAGGAGCTGCGTAACGGCAATTCCGGTAAAGGTCGGCGTGAGGGCATTCCCGTTTTTACGGACGTAATCTCGGTCGATGAGCGTACTGATAATCGACGCGTAGGTCGACGGGCGACCAATTCCGACACGTTCTAACTCCCGAACGATCGAAGCTTCATTAAATCGCGCCGGCGGCTGGGTTTCGTGCTCGAAATTTTCGACGGTGACGAGTTTTAGGAGGTCGCCTTCCTTCATCGGAGGAAGCAGCGTTTCCTTATCGGCGAGCGCGGCGGATGGATCATCGGACCCTTCGACGTAAGCGCGCAGAAATCCGGGAAAGAGAATCGTCGATCCACTCGCGTGAAAGATGGCGTCTGCGGATTCGATTTTCGCGGTGACGGATTTTTTCTGGGCATCGACCATTTGGCAGGCGACGGTGCGCATCCAGATCAGTTCGTAAAGGTCGCGTGCTTTTCCCGAGAGTCCGGTCTTATCCGGATGGGTAAATTCAGCGCCGGCGGGACGAATGGCTTCGTGGGCTTGCTGGGCCGCTTTATCTTTCGAAGTGTAGGAGCGGGGAACTTCCGGAAGGTATTTATCTCCGTAGAGTTCCTTTACGGCGGCCCGGGCCCCCTCGATCGCCTGGCTCGAAAGCGAAGGCGAATCCGTACGCATATAGGTGATTAATCCCTCTTCGTAGAGCTGCTGAGCGAGGCGCATCGTCTCTCGCGAAGACAGACCGAGTTTTCGGTTCCCCTCCTGCTGAAGGGTAGAGGTGATGAAAGGGGGAGAAGGACGCGCCGTCGTCGGTCGTTCTTCGATTCCCGAAACTTTCCACTGGCCCGCCTTCACGCGGTCGAGAAGCGTTTTTGATTCTTTTTCTCCGAGGAGGAGGACTTCTTTTCCGGTGATGATTTTACCGGTCTTTTCGTCAAAATCTTTTGATGTCGCGATCCGTTTTCCACCGACGGTGTGGAGCTTCGCTTCGAAAGAGTCTTTTTCTTTCGAAACCGTCGCGAGGAGATCCCAGTATTTCGCGCGCATAAACGCGATTCGTTCCCGTTCTCGGTCGACGATCATGCGAAGCGCGGAGGATTGCACTCGCCCGGCCGAAAGACCAAACGCAATTTTTTTCCAGATGAGCGGCGAAACCGAATAGCCGACGAGGCGATCGAGGATTCGCCGCGTTTCCTGGGCCCGAACCAGGTTCTGATCGATGTCACGGGTATCCGTAAGCGCGTGTTCAATCGCGCTCTTCGTAATCTCATGGAACACCATTCGCTTTACCGGAACCTTCGGCTTTAAAAGCTCGACGAGGTGCCAGGATATACTTTCCCCTTCGCGGTCTTCATCGGTCGCGAGGTAGAGGGTGTCGACTTGTTTCAGTTTAGAGCGAAGATCCGAGATGACCTTCGATTTCCCTTTCGGGACTATATAGAGGGGTTCGAAATTCTTATCGACGTTCACGCCGATCTTCGTCCATTCCTCGTCCTTAATATCCTTCGGAATATCGGCGGCGGACTGGGGGAGGTCGCGGACGTGGCCGACCGAAGCTTCGACGATGAAATTCTTCGGGAGAAACTTACGGATCGTCTTCGCCTTAGTCGGGGACTCGACAATAACGAGGGCCGAGCCGTCGCCGACTCCACTGGAAGCTTTAGATTTTGCTGGTTTCGCTGCGGATTTAGCCAATGGGGACCTCGGGCGTGTGCGCTTACCTCCATTATATGCGAGGACGACCGGCCTTCAGTAAAGCGGAATGCTCACGTCAAGATTGTGACGCTCTCTTCAGCCCTAAGAAATCTCGACGGATTCGAGGTAGTCTTTCATCTTCTCGAGGACTTCGTTCGCTTCCATCGATCCTCCCGATTTTGCGGCCCTTTCGAGAGATTTCGCGAGTTCACCGAGTTCCATAAAACCGTAACCTCCGGCGGTCCCTTTCGTTTTATGGGCGAGCTTCGCAATCGAGTCGTAGTCTTTACGGTTCAGTGCGTCTTTCAGAACGTCGAGGTCCCGAATTCTGTTCTGCAGGTAGTTTGGAGCGATGTCGTGGAGCTCGGCGGGAATGATCACTTGGAATTTTGCCATTACGGTTCTCCGGGAGCGGGTTTTGCGCGTTCAACCGCGGTGAAAAGAATACGATCCCGCTGAGTAACCGGATCGAAGATTTCGACGGTCGATTCGAAATCAGGACGATCACTGACAAACGCCACGGCTACTTTTCCCTCGGGACATACGTCGAGGCAACTTGAGGTGACGACGCGATTTGCTCCCCAGAGCGAACGATCGAGAAGGCTTTTTTTCAGCCAGTTTTTCAGTTCGTGCGATGGATTGGGTTTCCCCGGCTGTTCGAGTTTTTTTCCGCATTTCTCGCACACGAGGATGAGGTTGGAATGCCAGTTCGGTTGCATTTTCATACTGAAACATACTGGGCAGGGGCCTGTCCAAAAATCAGAACGGAATTAGAACGCAGCGTTACAGATTTCTTTAAACAAGTAAGCTCCGAGAAATGTAGGGGAACTCATTTTCTCTAGTCTAAATGTTTACACGCTGAGTGAGGAAAGGGAGAGATCGAGTTAGGCTAACTCCGTATTCAAGCAGGTATTAAAACGATTTTAGGCAGGGTGGTGTCCTAAATTTCATCGGTAAATCTTTAAATCCTCCGCAAATTCAGCTGAGTTTAAATTTTTACGTCAAAAGGTAATGCTGTTAGAAAACGCAAGGAGCCTTACCCTAATACTAGGAAGTTTTAGGGAAGGTTTGAACGTGCTAAACAACTTCAACACCCTGAACTCAAATTTCTATGGATCTTCAAATGGATTCTGAAGAGAGGGTATGATGAACGGGACCGAAGTAAGGAATATGGACGAATCGAGCACGAATACTAAAGTAATACGCCGACAGAGCGTAAAACCCCGACTTCTGATCGTCGATGACGAGCCGGAGATCCGCGACATTGTGCGCGAAGTCCTGGAAGAGCATTTCGAGATTCTGGAAGCGAAGAACGGAAAAGAAGCGGTCGACTCCGCCCAGCGAAATCTTCCCGATATGATCCTGATGGACGTCATGATGCCCGAAATGGACGGGATCGCCGCCACCGAAAGTATTCGCGGGATGCTCACCACCCGCCACATTCCCATTCTGATGCTCACCGCCGCGAATACGAAAGACTACCGGATGCGGGCCTTCGATTTCGGCGCCGACCAGTTTATCGGGAAGCCATTTGATTTTGAAGAGCTCACGGCTCGGCTGCTTTCCGTGCATAAGCGCGCGAAGCAAATTCATAGTCCGGCAACGAAAGAAGTTCGTTTTCTAAACCTCGAACTGAATCTCGACGCAAAGGAACTTCGTCTCGACGGAAAACGCGTCGAACTCAGCCCGGTCGAATTCGACATCGTAAAACTTTTTATTCTTAACCGTGAAACGCTCGTGACGCGCGCGCAAATCATCGAAGAAGTTTGGAAGTCTAAAGAGGCTCCCGACCGTGTGATGGATGCGCACATCGTTTCCGTGCGGAAAAAGATCGCCGGATTTAAAGGTACGATTAAGACGGTTTACGGCTCGGGCTATATTCTTCGCGGCGAGTGAACTGAAACGACTTGAAGTGTTCTAACTTATCTTCGATACGGCCGCGAGCAGCACGCTTCGCGGCCGTCCGATTTTCGGGGCGGGTCTCCCAGTGCCAGGCCTGGACGAGTAACTTTCCATTTTTCCGGTCGGCCTTCAAATCGAGCCGGGCGATGAATCGGTTTCCCTCGAGGATGGGGAGTGAAAAATACCCGAACTTCCTTTTAGGGGCCGGTACGTAACACTCAATGAGGTAATCAAAATCGAACAGGGCCGAAGTGCGTTTCCGCTGGATTACGAGGGGATCGAAAGGCGAGAGAATCGAAATTCGCTCAGGGTCGATCGCATCCTCGGAACCGGTAGGAATGCCCGCGGTGCCCCCCAGGTCTTCTGGGCGGACGTAGGCGAGTTTTGAAAAGTTTTCAACTCGTGCGGGCAGCAGCTCGCCCCTTTTAATTCGCGCCTCGAGTTCCTGAGTGATTCTCACCCGCGCACTCGTCTCGAGGTAGCTCGCAGATTCGAGAGTAATCACGCCCTGGGAGTTTAACGCCCGGTCGATGCGGTAAGCGGACTCTTCGACTAGAGTCGAAGGCTCGGGGCGGTCCCGCCAGGCGAAATGACGTTCCAGGAGTTCGTAATTTTTAAGCATTCCCTCCCGACGACTCACGGCGAGCCGACCGGAATAGAAAAGGTGTTCCAGCACGCGTTTTGAAGGTTTTCGACTGGCCCATTCGTGGTCTTTTTCTTTTTTCTCCTCTTCGATTTGCCGCATGGAGAGGGGGCCTTCCCTTTCGATGCGGTCGAGGAGTCGACGGCGCACGGCGGGAGTCACTTCGCTAAACCACGCCGACGGATTCTTTTCGTGATACTTCATCGACCGCACGAAATGGCGGAAGTCTTCGACCGGAATGTACGCGAGGGCGTGGGTCCAGTACTCGAACACTTTTTTATCCTCCGACTGAAGGACGTGCAGGTATTCGGGGCGGTAGTCGGGGACCCGGGACCAAAGGATGTGATGATGGGCGCGTTCGACGACGAAAATCGTATCGATTTGCGCGTAACCAATTCGGCGGAGGGCAGCGTAGGCCCCTTCCTTTCCGAGACCAAACGGCGCGGTTCCGGCGAGTCCGGACTTCCGAATCCAAAGATTTTTCACGAATGTGCGATCGAGCTTGAGCTCCTTCACCTTGCGCGCTCCGAAACGCGAGACGCGAGCGCGTCCCCGGCGCGGGCCCCCATCGAGACTGCGGCCTGAATGAGAAAACCGCCCGTCGGTGCATCCCAGTCGATCATTTCGCCGGCGCAGAAAATTCCCGGAAACTTCCGGAGCTCGTACTCGGAAGTGACTTCCGAAAGGGAGAGACCGCCACTCGAGGAAATCGCTTCCGCGAGCGGACGGGGTTTTAGGAGTTTTACCGGAAAATGTTTAATACGCGCGATGAGAGTCCCGAGATCAGAACGGTCGGTCGGCGGTAGGTGGTGGAAAAGGAGCGCCATCGCCGCTTCGCCGC
>JANXTV010000013.1 GCA_025352185.1 Oligoflexia bacterium | reverse complement strand
TCGGCGAAGTTAAAGGCCATACCTTCGCCGTTACCCGTCGGAATGAGGAGATAGTCGACCACCTCTCCCGAAGTCATGCGGTCGAACACGTTACCGAAGATTCCCGCGATATAGATAATTAATCCGGTCTTTAACCAAGGGACGGCTCGCCAGCGAAGGAAGTGCACCGTGAGTGCGCTCCCGATGCAAAGGAACCCGAAAAGGACGGTGAAAAAAATGCGAATAATCCACGGGTCGAGGTCCGCGAGGAATCCCCCGAGTACCCCACGGTTACCCACGGGGAAGAATCGGAGTCCGAGTAGCGTCACGGGTTCGTCAAGTCCCATGGCCCATTGTTTAAGAACTTGATCGATCCCGAGCGTAATCGCGAAGAACAGGATGATCAGCGGAAGGGGTAGGTTTCGAAGTCGTGACGTCACCGTCTCAGCGTAATCGGTTTCCTGCTCAAGGGGAAGGCGCGTGAGCGCGAATCAGGTCCCGGTACTTATAGAAGCTCGGTCGTGGCTTCCGCGAAAGATCCCGGTAATCCATTTCCACCAATCCAAAACGAGGGTCGAATCCTTCGATCCATTCGAAATTATCGAGGAGAGACCAGTAAAGGTATCCGGTGACCGGAATTCCCTCGCTAACCGCCGCCGACAGGGTGTCGACATGCTCCCGGATGAACTCGCTCCGGTTACGATCCGCGTGGTCGGCGATTCCATTTTCGGTGACGAGGACCGAAAGGCGGGGATACCGCTCGTGCACACGGCGAAGCGACCGAAGAAAACCTTCCGGATAGAGTTCCCAACCCAGATCATTCGTCGGCCGCCCACTTTTTGGCGATAGAACGGGCTCCAGCCGTCCATCTTTAAATCCCAGAGTGACGAGGTCGCGTGAATAATAATTCAGTCCGAATGAGTCTTGGGTCCGTGCGAGCCCGGGGATCTCGAGGTCAATATTCACGAGTCCGGGAATTTTCATTCGAAGTTTTCCGGTCTCGAGGGCATCGGGGAGCGTCCAATTAAACGCTCGGTCGAGTGCCCCGGCCGTTAGGATATCGACGGGATTCCATCGGCGCTTCGGGTCGAAGACGCGCACGTGATGAGCCATCCCGATATCGATTTTTCTTCCGCGCTCCGCCGCGTCCGCGTGAAGTGCCCAGTACGCGTCGCGGTGGCATTCCAGCATACCCACCAGGGGAGCCTTCAGATTTAAGAATCCTTTTTTCTCGGGGGGTGTGAGCCCGAGGACATAAGCTCCGCCGAGGTGGACCAGGGGTTCGTTTACCGTGGTGAAGCGCGTGCATTCGGCCGCTATTTCGCGGTAAACTAACTTCGCATATCCACAGAACGCCGTCGCCGCGCCCGGCGCGGCCCAGAGGCCACGCTCCGCCCACCAGCGGGGAGAAGTGAAATGGTGGAGGGTGATGAGCGGTTCGATCCCGGCCCCGAGGAGAAGGCGGACGACATTTTGGTAATGGCGAATCGCCTCGTCGTTCATTTCGCCTTCGCGCGGTTCGATCTTTGCCCATTCGATCGAAAAGCGATAAGCGTTCACGCCCAGTTCCCGCATGAGTGAAAGATCCACTTCGAATCTTCCCCAGTGATCGCAGGCGATCCCGCTCCGCTCGTTCTTTTTTATTTTCCCGGGAATTTTTTCCCACTCCCACCAGTCGGAGTGGATATTATTCCCCTCGACTTGGTGAGCGGCGGTCGCAGTTCCCCAGAGAAACCCTTTCGGGAATTCTCGGGTCACGGCGCCTTTCCACCCGAGATTCGGTTCCGGATCTCCGCTAGGAAATCCTTTACTTTCGTTTCGTGAGCGACTTGTTCTTCCTTCGAGGTGGGCTCGGGTGCTTCCGATTCATCTTGGACGAGGAGGAGATTTTTCGGAATGTCGCCGATAAATCGGGAAATAAGGCGCGGCACTTTTTTACCGTACCGAACTCGAAATTTTGCGCGTGTGAGGATGAGCTGGATCTGCGCTCGGGTAATCCCCACGTAAGCGAGGCGTCGTTCTTCATCGAATCCGTAAATCGCTTCCGGTCCCGTCGCGTCGATCGTGCGTTGGTGAGGAAGAAATCCTTCTTCAGTCCCGACGAGGAATACGACCGGGAACTCGAGTCCCTTCGAGCCGTGGAGAGTGAGTAGGGTGACCTGGTCTTTATGGGACTCGTCCTCTTCCTCCTCGTCGCGGGGATCGAGGGTCATCGCCTGTAGAAATTCGGAGAGCACGCCGAGGGTAGAAAGTTCTTCACCGTCTTTCTTTTCAACATCCACCTGTCCGAGCGCGTTCGAAAGTTCAAGCGCGTTTTCCCACCGGCGTTCGCTCAGTTTCGGATCATCCTCTTCCGCGAAAAGGGCTTCCCGCACCCCAATTTTCGCGAGCGACCGCTTACCCCAGTCCGACAGGGCGATCCGGTCGACTGGGATCGAACGGAGGTCGTCGCCTAGGGTGTCGATGAGAGTCGTAAATTTTCGAAGCGCGTCGGTCGCTTTAACCGTGAGACCGGCCACGGGAGTCGCGCTGCCCGCGTTTCCATCGGAGGAGGCTAGCTTCGCCGTTTCGTAGAGGGAGAGTCCGTTCACGAGCGCGTAGGAATTTAGCGCTTCGAGGGTGGTCTTCCCGATTCCGCGAGCCGGCCAGTTACAGATTCGGCGAAACGATGGATCATCCTGGTTATTCTGAATGAGGCGCCAGTAAGAAAGCGTATCCTTTACTTCGCGGCGATCGAGGTATGAAAGCGTGCCCACGATTTTATACGGAACTTTCCGCATGCGGAGCGCTTCTTCGAAGAGGCGTGACTGGGGGTTTGACCGGTAGAGAATCGCGAAATCTTTCCAAGCTCGGGGATTCTTTTCATCCTCTTTCCGGCGCAGGATTTCCTCGGCGACCGCTTCCGCTTCGGCGCGGTCTTCTTCGACGATGATCTGGAGGATCGGTTCCCCGGCTCCTTTATCGGACCAGAGTTTTTTCGGGTGGCGTTTCACGTTCTTCGTGATCACTTCGTTGGCCGCATCGAGAATGATCGTGGTCGAGCGGTAGTTTTGGTCGAGGGTTATCGTCTTAGCGCCGGCGAAATGCTTCCCAAACTCGAGAATGTGGGCCGGATCGGCACCCCGCCAGGCGTAAATCGACTGGTCGTCGTCACCGACTACGCATATATTTTGCTGCTGGTGGGTAATCGCCCGGAGGAGACGAAACTGCGACGGGTTCGTGTCCTGATATTCGTCGACGAGGATGTATTTAAATTTCCGGTTATAGAAGTCCCGCGCCTCGGTGGAAAATTCGAGGAGGCGAACGGCTTGGAAGAGGAGATCGTCGAAATCGAGCGCATTTAACGAGGCTAAGCGCTCCTGATAGTGCTGGTAGACCGAACAGGTCGCGATCGCGTAATCCTCTTCCATGCGTTTCGAATTCAAAAAATAATCCTGCGCCTCGGCCGGCCCGAGGAAACGGTTCTTCGCTTGGCCGATTTCGAACTTAATGACGTCGGGATCAAACTTCCGGTCATCAAGCTTAATCTTCCGCAGAATCGCCTTCACGATGTCGCCCTGGTCATGTTCGTCGAGGATCGTGAAGTTCGGAGTGAAGCCGATCGCTTCGCCGCGTGCCCGCAGGATTCGGACGCAGAGGGCATGGAAAGTCGAAAGGGTAAGACCCTTCGAAAACTCTTTACCCGAAGTCTGGGTCACCATCTTGACGACGCGTTCTTTTAATTCGCCCGCTGCCTTCCGGGTGAACGAAAGTCCGAGAATATTTTCGGCGGAAATATGATGCTTCGCAATAAGATAGGCGATTCGCGTCGCCATGGTCGTCGTTTTTCCGGAGCCCGCTCCCGCGAGCACCAGGAGAGGGCCGGTCCGGTGAAAAACGGCCTCTTGTTGCGCGGGATTCAGCCGCTTCAGTAAACGTTCCATTAGGTGCTAACTTATACTCGAGAGACGAAGGACTCCTCAATCTCGATTTCAACGGGTACAATTATAAAAGAATGACACCCGCAGACATACAGATCATCGTGGTCGACGACGTTCAGTCGATGCGTATTCAAGTGAAGGAAATCCTTCGGAGTTGTGGATTTGAAAAAATTCGCTCGGCTGCGAACGGACTCGAGGCTTTACGGATGATGAATGAAGGCGCTGCGCACCTTCTTCTCTGCGACTGGCACATGGCGCCGATGTCGGGTCTCGAACTTCTAAAAGAAATTCGAAATAAAGAAGAACTCAAGAACACTACTTTCGTCATGCTCACCGCCGAAGGCACTAAAGAACGCGTGCTCGAAGCGCTAAAGTCCGGACTCGACGACTACATCATGAAACCGTTCACGACTGAACACGCACGACTAAAAGTGATGGGCGCACTTCTGAAAAGGAAGGTCCTCTAAATCATGAGCGACGAAAGAAGCCAGAAGCTCCAAGAATTTACGACCGAGTTAGCCGGATTTGCGAAAACGGCCGAACATTCACTGAAACTGATCGAATCGGATCCGCACGGAAATAAGGGTGAATTCACGCACTTTTCGGAAATGATGTTTACCATTCGGGGAACGGCGCAGCAGCTTGGGCTCGATCCGATCGCCGAAATGGCGGGGTTTGGTGAAGAGATTGCGGTGAAGGGTCCGAGTGTTGAGAAGGGATCACAAATCAAGAAATGCGTGGCTGCCCTTTGGGATGCGCTGACGACGGTGAAATTCTTACTTGAAAACTCGAGCGCCGAAACGGCCGAAGAGCAGGATATTCTGAAGAACCGACTCCAGGCGACCCTGCGGTCCCTCGGCGGCGCGCGCGAGACGGTTTCGGCGGACGAAATCGAAAAACTCCTTCGCGGCGAGACCTAAGATCCGTGTCGAATCCGAAGCCTCCGTTTAAAGCGATCCTCGTCGATGTGCCGATGCCGATCACGACTTCGCGACTTCTTATTCGGGCCTGCGAACCGGGCGACGGGAAACTTCTGAACGAGGCGCTTCTCGAAAGTAATGCCGATTTGCGCCCGTGGATGCCGTGGGCACGAACCGCGCCGCCGACCGTAGCCGAGTCGGAAGAAAACATCCGGCAGTCGTGCGCGAAGTTTATCCTCCGCGAAGACCTGCGGATGCAGATCATCCACCGCGAATCGGGAAAGTACCTCGGCGGTACCGGACTCCACCGTTTTAACCTCGAACACGGAATATTCGAGATCGGTTACTGGATTCGAAGTTCAGAGTCGGGGAAGGGCTACGTCACCGAAACGACGAATGCGCTCACGCGTTTTTGTTTCGGCGCTCTCGGCGCGCGGAGAGTTACCCTACACATTAATGCGGGGAATACGAAAAGTACGGTCATCGCTGACCGTCTCGGTTTTAAGTTCGAAGGTTGCCTTCGGAATCAAGATACGTATTCCGATCCCACGCTCGGTGCAACGGACACGAATATTTACGCGCGACTTTCGCTCGAGGGTCTGCCGGCGCTCGATGTGAGTTGGTAATCACGGTAAGAATCAGGATCGGTATTAGTTTCAGTTTCCGTTTCAGTACAGTTTCGGATTCGGTTTTGGTGAAAGAAGTCCTCGGAATGGATTTCTTTAAAAGGGGTCCCAGATGAGAAAATGGATTTTCTGCGTTCTGCTGTTTCTTTCGTCGCTTTCCCTCGGGGCGACACCGGCCCGCGCCGCGATCGATTACGGCATCGATCGCCTTTCGGAAGCGAGCGTTTCACGCCTTCTCGAGGGGAAAAATCTCGCCGTACTCACGCACGCCGCCGGCCGAAATAAGGCCGGCGCGCACCTGATCGATCTCCTATTTAAGGAGTACCGACTCAAGCGCATCTTCGCGCCCGAACACGGACTCCGCACGGCCGCGGACGACACGGTCGAGGACGGCGTGGATCCCGCGACGAAGCTCCCCATTATCTCTCTCTATAAGCGTGATTCCCACGCCCCGACGCCCGAAAACCTCGCCGGTATCGACGCGGTTGTCGTCGACCTTCAGGACGTCGGTCTTCGTTATTATACTTATATCGCGACGATCGCCGAAGTGATGAAAGCGGCCGCACCGCTTAAAATCGAAATCATCATTCTCGATCGCCCGAATCTGCTCGGTGGGAAAATTATCGAGGGAAAGACGCTCGAGGCGGCGCTCGCGGAAAGTTTCACCGCGTACCATACGATTCCGACTCGTCACGGGATGACGCTCGGAGAGTTAGCCCTCCTCATTAACGCCGAAAAAAAATGGGGCGGGCAGATTACCGTCGTTCCCGCGACCGGCTGGACGCGCGAGAACTTGCTCGCGTCTACGGACCGGAAATGGATCCCGCCTTCACCGGCCCTCATGGCCCCGAAGCAAGTGGGACTCTACGCGATCTGGGGGACGCTCGAGGATTTTAATCTCGCGGTCGGGCGGGGGATTACGAATGAAAAAGCTTTTTCCGTTCTCGGCGCGCCGTGGATTACTCCGGCGGAGAGTAAAACCCTCGCCACCGAATTAAACCGCATGGCCTTCCCGAATCTTTCCTTCACCCCCTACTCGTGGCGAGTGACCCGCTCGAACTACGAGGGAAAAACTGCGAACGGAGTACGGGTGAAATGGACGGGCGGAGAAGTCCGTACCGACGAAGTGACCTACCGTGTGGCCTCGCTTCTGATCCGGATGTTTCCTACGCGCCTGAGTATCGCAAAAATGGACCCGAGAGGATACGGCAGTCGGAGCTTCGTCGAAGCCGTAAAAAAAGGAACGCCGTGGGCGACGTTTCGTAAGGTGATCGACCCCGAGGTCGCCGCCTTCGAAAAACGCCGGGCACCGTACTTGATTTATTGATTGCTCCCCCCGAGCGAAATCTCGCTCTTTGAATGAGATTTTTCTCCGAATGAGGCCCTGCCCGGCGATCTCTCGCCGGAAGGCTGTCTGAGGCCTTTTTGAGGCTGCTGGAGGCAGGCACCTAAAACCCGGTCCCACTAAAAAAGCTATTTAATCCCACCCAGCGAATCCACCCGCGAAGCTCGGGCGTCTCCGCGGAGATCCGCATCGAGTAGAATCGAACCGCGCTGAATTTCCTCGGCTTCTTCGTCGGATCCCGGACGATACCGCGCGCGGCGTTTTCCATCTGGACCGCAGACGAAAAATTCGAGGTCTTTTCCCTCGGAATGTGCGGGAGAAACGAGTCGTTCGGTTTTCGATTTCCCAAGCGCGGGAAGGAGTTCCTCGCGGGTGCGCCCGGACTTCGCGACGACGAGGTAGCTAAAGGGAAGCGTCTTGCGGTCGAGCCCGGCGAGTTCGTCGATCTTCCGCATGTATTTCGGGCGCCACCAGGTGATTTCTTCGTGGCACCAGTCACTCTCACTCGCGAGCGCGCCGCATGCCTGGTGGCCGAGACACGGCAGGAGAACCTGATATTTTCCTTTTCGGCGAGGCGCCGTAAATTCGCGGATGAGGTGCGCGCGCAGTTCGAGTAAACGCCGAGACTGGATTTTTAAAGCGGGTTCGACAAGTACCGCGAGACCCTCGTCTTCTAAATGAAACTCCCAGTTATCGACGAGGCGAGTGGCGAGTTCGGGGAGGGGAAGTTCAACCTCGTTTAGAAAGTAGCTCGATAGCCACAAGTGGAACTTCGGCGCGGCCGCCGGAAGGAGTGGGCGAGTCCAGTCTACTTTTCGGTGGAAGGGACGAATGCTCCAGTCAAACCCGATCGATCGAAAGTAAGCGTCCGCCCATTTTTCGCCGATTTGGAGAACGCTTTTATCCTGCTCGATCAGCGCCCAATTTCCGGTTTTCGGAATGCCGATTGCTTCAGCGTGGGCGACGCCGGCGGCGACTCCGCACGCGCCGCTCGCGGGTCCCGCGCCCCACTCGATTCCCCGAAAGGATTTCATTTCGGGGAACTTAAATCCGAGGCGCGCGAGTTCGGCGATCACCGCCGCGACCCGAGCCGAATTACACGGCATGAACGCCATAAAGTAAGCGAGGAGGAAGTTTTCCGGATTCGACGACTCTTTCCAGTACGGATCGAGTCCGTCGCGCCCGGTTTTTACTTTCTTAAATTCACTCTTTTTCGGTCCCATCGGTCTTCCCGATTTTGCGCGCGGGGCCGGGGCGGGAGTCGAGGGTTGATTCTCATCGAACTCGATCCGGTTAAAGAGCATCGACATCCGCTCGACGTGCGGGATCACCGACCTCGTCAAAAACCGATCGGAGGTAAAAGAAAGATCATCCGGAATCATCTCCTGCTCGAGTAGGAACTCGAGGAGCGTCTTTTCGTATTCTTCGGAGAAAGCGGTGCTTAAAGAGACGGGGATCTTCATTTTGTTCGAAATCCTTCTCATAAAACGCCGAGCTTTGCTAACGTTAGGGCATGCGTCTGCCGGTGACCCAGGCCCGGGCCTACGTTTTCGGTCCCCCCGAACTCGCCGCGCTCCTGACCTCCCAATTCAACGACTTAGGGATTCGCGCGGAAGCGGCCGTTACGCCCGCGACCGACGAGGAACTCTATTCCTGGCTGAAGGCACATGCCTCCGACGCTTCGACCTTTATTCATCCCGGTCTCTCGTTCTGGGCCGAACGGCCCGAATTTCCCCAGATCGTAGCGAGCGTCGGCTTTTTTCCCGTTTGTCCCAGCGCCCGCATTCTTAGCCTTTGTTTAAATAAATTAAATGTCCTCATCGAGGCGGAGGCGGCGGGAATTCCTCACCTGGCGGTGGGACTCGATCCGCTCTCGAGTCTGCGCGAAGTCGAAGAACTCCTAGCGAATACCGGCGAGAAATTTCCGATCGTCTTAAAATCTTTAAAGGTCGCCCAGGGGCACGGAATTCAAGTCATCGACTCCCTCGCGAGTCTCCGTGAAATCATACCCGTCTGGTTCGAGCAACTCACCCGTCGCTATTCGGAGGCGAGCATTCTCGTCGAGCGGTGCCCACCTTCGGCGCGCCACATCGTCGTACCTTTTGCCTCCGACGGCGCGCGCTTCACGAAAGTTTTCCCGCTGATCGATGCCTCGCTGCAGACCCGGTGGAGGAGGCTCATTCAGTTTATTCCGGCGACCGACCTCGACCCGATTGCGGAAGCGGCGGTAAATGAATCGGTAAAAAAATGGGTAAAACACCTCGATTTTTCTGGATTTGGGTCCATGGAATTTCTCGTCGATGGAAATCGGGTATACCTCATCGACGCCGTCGCGCGCTTAAACGCGGGTTTTCCGCTCTGGGATAATCTTCTCGGAGTGAGTTCGGTGGAATGGCAGCTCGCCGGACTCGGACAACTCCCGGTACCCGAAAAAGAAGAAAAGAAATTCGGCGCGGCAGTTTCACTCCGGTTTTACGCCGAAGATCCGATCCGGCAGGTACCGTGTCCCGGTCTGATCCGTGAAATCACCGAGCCTTACCGAACCGAAGCCGGCGAAAGTCTCGCGATCTGGATGACTCGTTACCAGGCGAACCAGGAAGTGAAATGGACTTCGAGCGGAGTGATCGGAGAACTTTTCGTTTTCGGTCAGGATCGCCGGTCCGCAATCACCGCCGCCCGCGAGGAGATCGCGAAAATTTGGATCGCGGGATCCGTGCAGACGAATCAGCGTTTTCTCGTGGAACATCTCGAACATCCGTTTGTCCGTGAGAATCTTCTCCACGCGGGTTTCACCGACGAGGACTTTATTCCCGAGGGTTTCCCCCCTCCCGACCTGGTCGTCGCGATGGTAGCCCAGGCGGCTGCCCTTTTTCCCTCGGAGGGCGCGCGGTGGGCAGCCGGAAACCAGTGGGTAGCATTCGATAGCGGATCGGCTCCCGCCCGGGTTGCCGCCCCCTTTAGAAATGCGGCCGGACTACCGGGGTTTTCCGGGACATTCCCGAAGGATGAAGCCACGGTCCAATTTCTCCTCGAGCCCGTGAATCCCGATCGGTGGCTCGCTCATTTCGGGGTTTGGACTCTCCCCATTCGGCGCGTGCCCGCCGGGGCGGCGAAGAAAGCCGAGCCCACCCGGATCCGGAAAATACTCGCCCTGGCCCCCGGCCGTATGCACGCGCTCCTTCGCCATCCGGGCGAGATTCTCCAGCCCCATGACCGTGCCTGCATGCTCGAATCGATCGGGATTCTGGTGCCCCACGCGGTGCCGGTCGCCGTAAAGCTACTCGAGTGGAAAGTTGCCCCGGGGGAAATCGTCGAAGCGGGCCGTGAACTTGCCGTGCTCGAGCTTCTCGGCTAGTTTAAACCTATGCCGAGTTACTCGCGAACCATCTCCCTGCCGGGCAAATCTGCGACCGAAATCTTTTCTCGAATTTCTCAAGCGATCGGAAAGTTCCAAGAGAAAGACACGGGAAAGTTCGGGAAATTCGACTTTAACGTCGATGAATCGGAAAAGACCGTTCAGTTGAAATCGACCCACGTCACGGCGTTACTCCGGTGTAAGGACGGCGAAGTGTTTCTCGAAGGGAAGCTATCGTTCCTCGTTTCCGCATTTCGCTCGCGTATCGACGACGGGATTAATCAGTGGATTGAAAAGGCGTTCAAAGCCTAATCCGGTCTATTCCGACTATAATCATCCAGTTTATTTTTTCAAAAATTTCGAAGCTTTAACAAAAATAAGGTTCGCTCGGATGGACTTTCTGGAGTTAGAATCGGGCCAATGACTCGGAAAGAAAACGTTAAGGTCCTCTGTAAAAGCATCGTGACCCGCCTCGAAAATAATAAGTCGATCGCGTTTCCACCCCGACTTCGACAGGTTGTCGCGGATGAAGTGTACGGACTGATTAGCCCGTACATCATGACCGACGAGGACCTAAAAGAAAAAGCGATCGTGAAAATGGGCGCGAGTGCTGAGAAACTTGCCGAAACCTCTTTCACTGATTCTGAAGCCTTTAAAACGGTGAAAAAGATGATCCGCGAAGGCTTCGGCGACGATGAGCTGAACGGATTTTATTTTCTGAAACCATTGAAGAATGTTTCGGGATCGATCGTGAGTTACCTCATGCGTTCGGCCAGTATCGATGAAGTCTACGAAACCGACGAAGATCTTGAAAAGATGATCGTCGAAATCGTGAAGACTTTTAATCCCGCCAACGCCCACTAAGCGTCGAATCGGCCTCGAGTAGCCCTCGAGTGAGCTCCGACGGTTCTTTCTCGAACGCGGACTACCTACGTCCAGGCACTTAAGTGCGCACGCCAGCAATCTTAAAATAGTTTAACAGTTTGACAGTGTCTAAACTATTTACGCCAATTTTCGTCACTTTGTATAACTTAGACAGTATTTAATCTTAAAAAACTAATAATTACTTTTAGTTATAAAAAATAAAAAAATATTAACATTAGGCGTCGGTTTTGCAAGATCAGTGTTCGTGCGGAGTCATTTCATATTTTTGGGCCTAATCTCTCTCATGCTGATGGCGCTTGCGCTCGCCGGGCATGACCGCGCCCGCACGGCACCGTTTATTTTGAAACCCGACATCCCTCTCGTCTCAAGGGACGAGGAGGGTCAGTTCGAAGAAAAAGCACCATCACCGCAAACGGGGAAGGGGTCTCGAGCCCACCGAGTTTCTGGCGGTCGTAAACCCGCCTCACTCGACATCCAGCCCGTTACGGCGGCGGATCTTGCGAATCTCGAACCTTGACCCCGTTCGGCAATCCGCCGTAAAATAAGAACTTAGAAATTCAGGGCTGCGAGTGAATCACGGCGCCAGAAGTTCTCAGGTTCAATGGATTGAATTTATAGAGTTTTCCGACTCACGCGCGGGAAATTCAGAGGGGCTTTGGGTCTTCGCATGCAATTCCGGTCTATTTTAGGCGGCCTAGCCGTTCTCTTCCTCGTTTCGAGCTGTGCGAGTCTACCGAAGCAAGTTCCTCCCGGGGGAGAATCGGCCGCGAAAGAAGAAGCGGACCGAGCGACCGAAGCGAATCCCGAGAAGGTGTCGGCGCGGGCCGCGGCTCCGAAAACCCAATCGATCATGAAGCCGAATGAAATCATCATTCGCGGCGTGAAACTGAAGAACACGTCGTTTGATTACCCGGTCACGGTGAATTCCGCGGTCGAAAAGTGGATCGACTATTTCACCGGTAAGGGCCGTAAACACATGGTGAAGTACCTCGAACGATCCGAGCACTTTATCCCGTTCATTCAGCCCCTCCTTCGCCAGTATGGCCTTCCGGAAGATCTGGTTTACCTCGCCATGATCGAAAGCGGATTCAGTAATCACGCCCGCTCGCTCGCGAAAGCCGTCGGTCCGTGGCAGTTCATTCCGGCCACCGGAAAACGATACGGGCTCTCCGTAAATTGGTGGGTCGACGAACGACGCGATACCCGAAAGTCTTCGCTTTCGGCCGCGGCTTATTTAAAAGACCTCTTCGAGATGTTCCACTCTTGGGAACTCGCCGCCGCGTCCTATAATGCCGGGGAAGCGAAACTCGCCCGCGCCATCCGTCGCTACGGCACGGCCGATTTCTGGGCCCTCACTCGCCACCGTTTCCTGCGCCCGGAAACTCGGGACTACGTACCGAAGATTATCGCGGCGGCCATGATCGGAAAAAACCGAACCCAATTCGGATTTCCGCCGTCCCAAATTAAACCCGGAGCGGGCGAAGCCATCGCTCCCGACGGTGAACTCGTGAAGCTCGAGTCCGATAGCTCCCAGTCTTCAAACGCGGCTCAAAAGGAAGCGCTCGAAAGTGTCCTGAAGGGTGAATTTTACGAGACCGCCTCGAGTGAAGAGATCGGGCAAGAGGAAATCGGCGGCGAACTCGTTCCCGCCACGATGGAAGGGAAAGATTCGAAAGACGGAATGGCGCTCGCAAAGCCCGTCTCTACTCCCCACATTAATAAAAAAGGCGAACTGATGGGGGAGGAACTTGTCGATTTCGAAGTTCAGTCTCCCGCTGACTTACTGAAGATTTCTCGAGCCGCCGGCCTCTCCTACCACACGGTGAAGAGTCTAAACCCCGAGCTCCTTCGGTGGTGTACGCCTCCAAACATGGGCACTTACCGGATTAAATTACCGAGTTCGGTAAAGGACCGGTTTCTCACGAACTATAACGACCCGAAATTTACGAAGCGGGTTGAATTCCTCGCCTATAAAGTTCGGAAGGGCCAATCCCTGAAATCGGTAGCGCAGAATTTCGGGATAAAAGTCGATCCACTCGCCGATCTAAACGGAGTATCCGCGCACGCGATGCTTTCGAAGGGGACTCTCATTCGACTGCCGATGCCCGCCGACGGTGGCCGCAGCGTTTCGTCGCTCGAAATCCGGGATCCACCGGAGCGTCGGAGGGCTCGTCGCAGCCGTCGCCGCGTAACGAGTGCTTCCCGTAAACACGAAGTCTCGCGCGTATCGATGCGGGAACGTCTGAAAAATCGCCGGAAATCTTCCTACTAAGAAGCGCGCTCGCGCGGACGCAGCGGATCCGAGTCTCGTCAGTAGGAGTCGAGCAGAACGCCGAAGAGCGCGTTCTGGTATTTTTCTTGGGTGAAAATTCTGACCGCGGATTCATTGATGCGAATCGTACGAACGGACGCCTCGGAGATTTCGGGATTCGCCGAAAGATCCAGGCGGTGCGTCCGGACTCGATTGAAATCTTCGAAGTAGGCGTCGAGTACCGTGCCGATGCT
>JANXTV010000005.1 GCA_025352185.1 Oligoflexia bacterium | reverse complement strand
TCTATATAAATAAAAAAGGGCCGGGCGAGAATTCCTCGCCCGGCCCTTTTTTTTTCGAAGTGCCTTAAGATGCAGCTTTTGCGCTACCGGCCCACCACTGTTTAGCCCAGGTGGTTTCCGTACGATCTACCCATTGATTCGTTCGCACTTCTTTCCAAACGAATTTTTCGAGATCATCCCAATTCTTAGCATCGACCCAAACCATGGCGTCCCAGGATCCGGTGGTCGACCAAACTCCCTTTACCCATCCGTTTTTCGACCAGTTTTCCCACGCATTTTCCGGGGTTCCTGGTTTCCACTTAATATGTACCCACGCTTGCCAATTGTTCGCCATTTTAGAAATTCTCCTGCCCTAATGATCGGCCGAGAAGAAAAAAAATAGAAGCGATTTAAGCTCGTTTAAACGTGCGTAAAATAAGCGCCAATCCCCAGACGCTGAACGCCCCCATCAGTCCGGCCCAGATCGTTAGCCATCCACGATCGATCAACAGTCCCGAAAAAATCGGACCAATGATCGAACTCAGCGAATTGATTCCCTGGATGAGTCCCATCATTCTTCCCTGCTCTCGCGGACTTGCCTGACGTGAGACCAGCGCCGTGAGTGCGGGCCGCAGGCCGCCACTACCGAACGACGAAAAAGTGGCAGCGAGAATAAGGAGCGGCACGGAATGGGCGATCGCTAAGAGAGAATAACCGATGATCGCACTCGAAAAAGAGAAGACGATTACGCGGGGCTCCCCGAAACGCTTCACCATTTTCCCTAGAAACCCACCCTGGATAAAAATGCCGAGTAGCCCCGTATATGAAAAAATAAATCCGACTTCCCGCGGTCCGAAAGGGCGCCCTTCCCAGGTAAATCGTCGCTCCGCGAAAAGGGCGAATCCCGCAATAAAGATCGAAAACGACATAAAAAATGCGCAAAACTGGAGGAGAGTCGAAGATATTTTCGGATTTTTAAAATCCTTTCCGTATCCCGCGAATTCGAAAAGTCCGGGCTTACGTTCCGACGGGAGATCCGCGTGCCTTTCGGGTTCGGGTAATAAGAAAATAGTTCCGAGAATACTCAGAAACGAGAGTCCCGCGGCGGCATAAATCGGGTAAGTAAAACCATAGTGCGCGAGAAATCCCGAAATCGCGGGACCGATTAGAAATCCGAAACCAAACGCGATCCCAATAATGCCGAACGCCTTTGCACGATTTTCGGGTTCCGTAACGTCAGCAATGTAAGCTTGGGCAACCGAAAGATTTCCCGCCGTCGCACCGTCGATAAATCGGGAGAGAAAAATAACCCATAGGGCATTCGCGCGCGCGAGAATAATAAAACCGATCAACGTACCGATTTGACTAACGATCAGGACCGGGCGCCGACCAAATCGATCCGAGAGTTGGCCCAGGTATGGCCCGGAGATGAGTTGAAAAAGCGCATAGGCGGACACCAGCAGTCCGACTACGGTCGGCGAGGCTCCGTACCGTTCCGCGTAAAACGGAAGGAGCGGTAACACGAGCGTGAGCCCGAGCACGTCGACGGCAACGATGAGTGAAATGGGAAGGAGAGGCGACCGCTTCATTTACCCATTTTTATCATAAAAAAAAGGGGGGCGGCAGGGTTCATCTTGAACCCATCGCCTCCCCCCCGCTCTCATAGACTTTGGAAACCTACGGGCCGCGTTACGGTCCCGAACGAATCGACTAGCGTAGAATTTTCCGGACGGATTCTGCGAATGCAGAAATTTCTAGGTCACCGCGGGCGGCGTGTCCGCAAGGAGAAACTAAAAAATTTGATGCTGCGGAAGCCGCATCGGTCGCCATATCCGTTCGGTTATAACTCCCTAGCGTAACCACTTTCGAAGCTCGGAAAGCCTTCGACTGACGTTCGGCCAGCATGTCATCGAGCTGTCCGAGGCGCTTTTCTTTCATTTCCTTATGTTTATCGAGCTGGAAAAATTCCTTATACCGGCCGCCCGAGAATGTCGCGAGTTCGCGAAGTTTTCGATAAAGGTCGTCGAGCGAGCCGTAAATTCTTTGCGCGTTCTCTTTTGAATGATTGATATACCAAGTCGCGTTTCCGTATGAACCCGCCGGGACGAAGGTGAGGTCACCTGAGTCATACTTATCTTGAAGGGTCGCTTCGACGGCAATTTCTTCGAAAGCGTACTGAATGACGAGAACGTCGGCGATATCCAGGAAATCAAGAAAGAGGGGCGTCGCCTTTTTTACCTTATCCTGATTACTCATTCCGGAATTTATAATTCCGTCGAGTTGGTCTGAGAGGGCCGCCCGGCGGGCCTGAATAAGATCGTCGTCGTACCCTTTCGTCAGGGCTTGGGTCTTAAAATTATGGTGCATGAATTCGTGAACGAGCGTCCATCGATTCGCATCTTCGCGAATGATGATGGCACCCTTCGCTTTCAGCGCGTCCATTCCGCGGGTCCCTCTAATTAAATAGAGTCCGGCGACGAATTCGTCTTTCGGCCCACGTACGTCCACTCTTTTCCACTCGGCCGAGATATCCTGAGGCATGGGAGTCGCAAATCCAAAATTTTTACAGCTCTTTTCGGAGATCAGGTTTGAATAATAAACCGTCGCACCGGTGTCCTGGATCGTATCGACGGTGTCTCGCATCGAACTATGACCGACGTTCGCCAGCCAATCTTTATTATAAGTTTTTCCGAAATAGCCGGTGACGATCGGCGAAGAACTTCGAACCGTGGCGTAAACGTCTCCTTCGTCGACGGAGTATTCGCAGCTGGCTTTAATATATTCGAGTGGATCGTGGACGACGCTTTCGTTACCGCCGGTTCCGCATCCGGAAAGGGAGATCGCGAGGATGAGGGGGAGGCCACCCGCGAAATGGCTCGACATGAATTCGCGGATCACCGATGGAACCCCCGAAAGTCGCGTCTGAATTTTTAAAGTGCCGTGCGGTCGCATGCATTACCCCCGGGTAGCGTAGAGGGATATATTCCCGGGTACAGATGCAAGCAAGGTAAAAGGATGCGGTGCGTCTAAAAAATATCTATCTACTCATAATAACTAGGTTTTTAAGTATTCGTCGGAGAGAATAAGGGTGTGATCCGTCATCTCCCACTCCCTCTCATTCTCGTCGGATTCCTTTTCTTGGTGGCCTGCGCGAGTACCGTGAAACGCTCGGAAACCGGGGCGGCCGGGACTCCCCAGTGCCGGGAGTTTTGCCGCTCTGTCGACCAGTGTCTCGGGAGTGAGTTCAGCGACGAGCTGAAACAGCAGCTCTGCGAACTCGCCCGCTGCGAAAGCGGATGCCGGGCGAAGGTTCGGTCCGCCGCTGGATACGAAGGGGCTTACCAGTTCGCCGGCCCGACTTGGAAAAGCATTTGTTACCCGATTTTCGATCGCCGGAACCTCCCCCACTGCCAGAATCAGGAGGCGAAGAATGACCTCTGTTGCGCTTCGATCTGCACGGCGGAAATGATCGCGGGCGGCGGGATAAAACATTGGCCGACCTGCGGGCGCTAATACCTCCGCGCAATCGACCCGGGAGTATCCGGAAAACGAACCGTACCCGCCCCTTCGATTCCGTACTGAGCGAGTGGAGAATCCCCTTCCGCTCCCGGCTCCATAAACGGTTTTACATCGGCGACGATTAAACTGACCGCGAGCCCATCCCGCTGGATCGTTCCCGTCACGACGACGAACGGTTCATCGAGCATGACCTCGCGAATTCGCTCGAAAACCTCCCGGTGCATAATCAGATCGAGGAAACCAAACTCATCTTCGAGCGTCCCGAACGCCGTGCCCCCCGCCGTTGGTGGGCGCTGCAGGACCAGCGAAAGACCGGGGATCGCAATCTTTTTACCGTAGGCAAATTCCTTCGCACGACGCGAATCCATCCGGAGGAGTTCCGCTGGACCGTGCCCCTGCATTCGTTTCCTCACCCACTCCATCGGGTGACCGCGGTGACTCAGCCCGATCGCCGCGTAATCCGAAAGCACCGTTTCGTATCCGTCCATCGCTTCGATCGGCGCCTCCTTAAAGAGTTCGCCCTGCACGACCTCCGAGGTAAAGAGCGGGGTCCACGCCATCGCCTCGACCGAGAGGACTTTCCAGAGCGCTTCGCGCTGATTCACTCCGAAGGCCTTAAACACGTCGGCCACCGCCATCGTCCGGAGGACATTCTTCCGGATCACGCGGGCACCGTCCGCATCGCCGAAGGACCGGGTGATAAAATCCTGGAACCCCGTGAAAGGGTTTTCCGCGCGCGCGCGGGCGATGGGGAGCCATTCTTTTTCATTCATCCCGCGCACGTGATGCATTCCGAGACGCACGCTCCGCTTTCCCTCCGCCGAGAGTTCAAGCTTCGTTTCCCAGTCGGATGCGTGGATGGAGATGGGCAGGACCCGTACGCCGTGACGTTTCGCATCGTCGACGAGGGTATGCGGGGCGTAGAATCCCATCGGCTGCGAGTTCAGCATCGCCACCAGAAACTCGGCCGGGTGGTGATGCTTTAACCAGCACGAAGCGTAAGCAAGGAGCGCGAAACTCGCGGCGTGCGATTCGGGAAAGCCGTACTCGGCGAAGCCTTGGATCTGATCAAAGATCCGCTGGGAAAATTCCTCCGGAATTCCGGCCTTCAGTAATCCCGCCTGGAGTTTCTTCCCCATCACGTCGATCGAACCCGACGATCGCCAGGCTCCGATCGCCTTTCGGAGTTTATCCGCCTCGCCCGGGGTGAATCCCCCGATCGCGATCGCCATCTTCATCACCTGCTCCTGGAAAATCGGGACGCCGAAGGTGCGGCCGAGAATCGGGCCGAGCGCCGGGTGGGGCAGCGTCCACTCCTCTTCTCCGCGGCGCCGCTTTAAATAGGGATGCACCATTTTCCCGACGATCGGACCGGGCCGTACGAGCGCGACTTCGATCACGAGGTCGTAGAAACACCGCGGAAGGAGACGCGGGAGCATCGCCATCTGCGCGCGCGATTCGATCTGGAAAGTGCCGATCGTATCCGCCCGCTGAATCATCGCGTAGGTCCCGGGATCATCGTGCGGAATTTCGTAAAGCTTACGACCGACCATCTTTAATCCCTTTTGGAGCGCGGTCAGCATTCCGAGCGAGAGGAGATCGACTTTTAAAAGTCCGAGAATATCGAGATCATACTTATCCCACTGGATGATCGTACGCCCCTCCATCGAAGCGGGCTCGACCGGCACAATCTCCGTAATCGGATCGGCCGAGAGGGTAAATCCACCCGAGTGGATCGAAAGGTGGCGAGGAAATCCTTCGAGTTCAGACGAGATCTGATCGACCCGCATTGAAAATTCCGTTTTCGTCTTTTCTGGATCGAGGAGGATTTTTTCCACCGCCCGGGCAGAGAGCGTACCGACCTCGACGCCGAAGGCCTTCGCCGTCTCCCGGAGCGCCGATCTTTTTCGGTACGTCACGACGGCCGAAACCATCGCCGCCCGGTCCCGCCCGTATTTTTCGTAAACGTACTGGAGCACTTCCTCGCGTCGTTCGTGTTCGAAATCGACATCGATATCCGGCGGCTCTCCCCGTTCCGCCGAAATGAACCTTTCGAAAAGGAGATTCATTTGCACCGGATCGATCGCGGTCACCCCGAGCACGTAGCATACGATACTATTCGCGGCCGAACCCCGACCCTGGCAGAGGATATCCTTTTTCTTCGCAAAATCGACGATATCGTAGACGGTGAGAAAATAGTCGGCGTATCCGAGTTCGGAAATCAGTTTCAGTTCGTAACGAAGCTGCGCTTCGACCTTCTCGGGAATATGGTTTCCGTAACGTTCCCGTTTTCCCTCGACGCAAAGTCGTTCGAGGTAGGTCTGCGCACTCTCCCCCGCGGGTAACCATTCGGAAGGATACCGGTAGCGGAGTTCGGAGGGGAGAAAGGTACATTCGTCGGCGATCTCGAGCCCCCGGGTGATGAGATCCGGGTGATCATGAAAAAGAGAGCGCATCACGCGCGGAGATTTTAAGTACGCTTCTTCGTTTCGTTTTATTCGGTAGCCCGCGGTTTTAAACGTCACCCCTTCCCGAATGCACGTCACGGTATCCTGCACCCGTCTCCGGTCGGGGCGATGGTAGAGCACCCGGTTATGGGCGACGCGTTCGCGGTCGAAAAAGCGTGCGAGCTCCGCTGAATATTCGGTGCGTTCGCGGTCCCGACCATCGATCGTACGGGAGAGCGGAATAAAGAGGCGATCCCGCGGAAAGACGGAAAGCCAATCGGGCTTTAGAGAATGACCGAGTTCCCACGCGTCCTCCCACTGGGGGAGAACGAAAAGATCTCCCGCTCCGGGAGTTTCCCGCATTAAACTTAAAAACGCATCGACGGCGAGGAGCGAACTCCCTTTCGGTTGGTCGCGGTGGGCCTCGGTAAAAATTCGGCAGAGCGCACCGTACGCGGCCCGATTTTTCGCGATGAGATTCACCGTGAGCGGGGCGCCCGCGCCCGTGTCCGTGTCCGTGCCCGGCGCACTGAAATTCCCGACGGGTAATCCCGCGCCGACGAGGAGTTTCGGCGCGTCCGGAATTTCCCGGAACGCGCCCCAGACTTTCGGCATCCCGTAGACTCCGTTTAAATCGGTGAGGGCCAGCGCCGAAAGTCCAAGCCTCGCCGCTTCGTTCGCGAGATCCTCGGGCGAGGATCCCGCGCGAAGAAACGAGTAGTAGGTCTGGCTCGAGAGTTCGGCGTAGCCGTCCAGCGCGGAAAGCGTTCCTCCGGAACCGTTTCCTCGCCTCCGGTGGGCACCGTCCAGCGCGGCGGAAGTCCCTTCGCCGCGCCTCCGACCGAGACCGTCCAGCTCGCGCCTCCGTCCATCAATAAACTCCATGAATAAAAAGCCCTCCCGTAGTTTCCGCACTCTTCTGTTCACGGAAGATCCAGAAACTCCGGAGTTCCCCCCCGGTTTCTTCGACCTGCACTTGGTAATAGGTGCGGGTGAATCCTCCGTCGTCCTCCCACCATTCCCCGGAAAGCCGCTCGACCTGGGAAAACTCCCGAATCGTAAAGCGGGTTTTATCCCAGAAGAGATACCGGCCCAGCCTTCGTAACGCTTCTGGCGGATTTAAAATTCGGAGTGGGCGCGTCGGGATCGGAATCGACGCACCTCCCAGACGGGTCGGATCCTTTAAAACCTTTTTCCAACTCCGCTCCGGTCTCCATGCGGCTAAGACTTCGGCTTGAAACATTTCCTTTTCGCTCGTGAGTTTCGTACCGAGCTCGGAAACGAGATCCCGAAATCCCTGGGCCGCGGCTTCCGCCCGCACGCCTTCCCGGTCCATAAAATTTTCCTGCAGCGACTCCCGCGGGGCGAGCTCGAGCGCCTCGAATTCGAGCGCGAGGATCGGCGCATCAAGTTCCCGGCGAGAAAATTCGTGGGCGAGCTTTTCCCGCAGCGATCGGAGGACGGTAATCGAAGAATTTTGCGGAAAGGTAAAACGGAGCCGAACCTTCGTGAAAATTTCAAGCGACGCCCGCCGCCGTTCGCATTCGAGGCGAAGTTCCATCTCGACGAGCGCCTTTCCTCGCCCGAACGCCCGCTTTAAAATTCGGTCGAGCAGATTCTTCGCGTGAAAAAGTACGGGCTCCAGTTCCCAGATCGGCTCGGCCGCATCGAGATCGATCCGTTCGAGGAAACGCTCCGTCCCCCGAAACCGCTCCCAGGTGAAGGTATCGGTTTCCTCGAGATTTCGAAGGAGCCGCTCGAAGCGCTCCCCGAAACGGGACGCGGCCGAATCGGGTGGGAGTTTCTTTAAATTTCCGATCCGGCGAATGCCGAGGGTAAAAAGTGTTTCGGCCATCGCGCGCACCCGCCCTCGCTCTTCGGGGTACTCACCGAGCGGATCGATGATGTCATCGATCATCGAAATCGGGGTCGAGTCGATTTTATCCGCGCGAATCCCCTGGCGCGCCGATAACCAAGCCCGGGGAAGCGAGCTCGCCTTCGCGAGGCGGAACTGTTCGGGCGTGAGCTTCCACTCGCGCAGGAGTGACTGAATCCGAAGTTCGAGGGAACGCTCCGAATAAAGCGCCATGCACCGACCCACTTCGAGAAAAATCGCCCGGGGTTCGTGCCTCCGGAGCGCGATATCCGGAGTAAAACGAAGCAGAGACTCCGCGATCGCTTCGAGGTCGGAATCCTTTTTCTGGATGAGTACGCAAAAATAAAGCGCCATGGCGGGGAACTTCTCCTCGGGCTTAAGCGGGACTTACCCGCGTTTTCGTTTTAAAATTTCGGGACGTAAGCTACCGGACCCATCCGCCGTACCGGAGTCGACCCGGATTCGGTGGGTGATCCCGAAGAACGGAGTCTCGACGTCCGAGAGAAAGAAAAGTGTCGTCCCCGTGCGTTCGGCTTGGATCTGAAGTTTCCGCAGGAATACGTCGGAGTTCCGAGTCGGGACGATCCCGACGGGGGTGACCGCGAAGTGGAAAAGTTTCGAGCGCAGGGCCCCGAGCAGGGCCCAGCTCCATTCCCGCTCGGTCTCGAGAAAGAGGAAGCGGGAGAGGGAAATCCCCCGCTGCGAAACCGCGGGCGGGAAAAGGGTGAGCTTCGGCTCCACCCACGCGATCCGCGATTCGGCGTGCGCGCGGAAAACTTCGAAGAGCCATTCCCGTGATCCGCTCCCGAGAATCTCGACGAGCGAGCCCCGCGGGAGGGTCAGATTCGTTTTCGGCATTTCCCACCCCGGCTGCGGGTCGATGCGCACACTCGCGCCGACCTTTTCTCGGAGTTCGGCGATCGTCAGGCGTTTTGGGAGAGGAGTTTCGGGAGGGTACTGCATTCCTTAAGTCTGTGCGTAAGTTATGCGTAAGTAAAGAGGAGGACTTTTCAAAACCCTAACCGGACTTATCTCCTTGAAATCGCTCATTAAAATCTGTTGACTCGCAGAGGACAAATTCTTAACGCAGCGCATAGATTCCGTCCCCTCGCTCCGGGAAATCGAGTATAATCCCCGCCTATGACCCGCTTCCTCCCCCTCTTCGTACTGGCCCTATTCGCCGC
>JANXTV010000525.1 GCA_025352185.1 Oligoflexia bacterium | reverse complement strand
GACGGCTCCTGGTGGCGACATCCCGATCCACGCGACGAATTTAAAGGGCGACTGCATTTCGACTTCGATCCAGGCCCTTTATCCTGGCCTTTTCAGTCCGAAAGAACTGAAAGCGGCCCAATCCTCCGCCCGCAGAAAATGAAAAAGAAATTAGCGTCGCCGAAAGCTACGGCGCGAAAGACCGCGAAATTGATTACGGGTCCTTCCCGGCCGAAATCACGCGAAGAATGGCTCGTCGGCGCGACGGTCGTCACGCAAGACGATCGCCGGCGGGTCCTCGCAGGCAATGTTCGCATCGTCGATGGCCGAATCGCCGAAATCACAACGAAGTCCGCCCCTCGAACGACCCGCACGGGAAGCGTAAAAGTCACGGAGCTCGCCGGACTCACCCTCCTTCCGGGATTCGTGCAGGCGCACGTTCACCTCTGCCAAACTCTTTTTCGAAATCAGGCCGACGATCTCGAACTCCTCGACTGGCTCGCGAAACGGATTTGGGTCATGGAAGCCGCGCACACGAAAGAGACGCTGTTTACGTCGGCAAAAATGGGAATCCATGAACTCCTTTCTACGGGCACCACTTCGATCCTCGATATGGGCACGGTTCGCCATACGGGTGCGATTTTAGAGGCCGCGAAAAAATTCGGCATCCGCGGGAGTTTCGGAAAATGCCTAATGGACCATCCGGACACGACTCCCGCGTCGCTCCGCGAACCCACGCGCGATGCTCTCGAAGAAGCGGAGGCACTCTTTAAGAAATGGAACGGGAGTGAGGATGACCGACTCCGCATTTCCTACGCGCCCCGGTTTGTCATCTCGTGCACGGAAAAACTCCTGCGCGAAGTGATCTCGGCGGCCCGTAAGAATAAAACGCTGATCCATACGCATGCGAGCGAGAACTTAAAAGAGATCCAGATGGTGAAGGACCTCGTCCACTGCGAGAATGTCGAGTACCTCGACTCCCTCGGGATGACCGGAAAGAATCTTGTGCTTGCCCACTGCATCTGGCTGAAACCGAACGAAAAGGAAATCCTCCGTCGCTCGGGAACGCACGTCGTGCACTGTCCGAGCAGTAATTTAAAGCTGGCTTCCGGCTTCGCGCACGTCTCGGATCTGCGTTCGCGCGGAGTGAACGTCGCGCTCGGCGCGGACGGGGCGCCCTGTAATAATAATTTAAACATGTTCACCGAAATGCGGCTCGCGGCCCTCATGCATAAACCCGCGAACGGGCCGAAAACTCTCCCGGCACGGGAAGTCCTCGATATGGCGACGCGGGACGGGGCGAAGGCCCTTTCCTGGTTCGACGAGATCGGTTCGATCGAAAAGGGGAAAAAGGCCGACCTGATCGCCCTCGACCTGAATCAACCCGATAACGCACTGCCGCACGCAGGTTTCGGCGCTAAAAAGAGCCTAAAACTCGATCCCGATGCGATCGCCTCCTCCATCGTCTACTCCTCCGGACCGCGCCACCTCCGGCACACCTGGGTCGACGGAAATCTCCTCTTCACCGGTGGAAAAGTCCGTGGTATCCCCTCGGAACAGCTCGTCGAAGAAATCCGACAAGCCCAGGCGACGATCTACCGACGTATCCCTAAAAACGGTTAACCCGAACGAAGGATAAAGAAGAGATGCACGACTGGTCTTTTTTCGTTTTCCCTTTCGGGTGGCTGAAATTTTAACGAGCCCGTTTTAACGTTACGAAACGAAATGAAACGGGCTTGAAACCGAATTTTAATAAGGTGGATCTTAAAATGTACGCAGTAATTGAAACCGGCGGCAAGCAATACAAAGTGCAACCCGGCGACGTCGTCCAGATCGAAAAACTCGAAGGCGAAATCGGAACCGCTACAAAATTTTCAAGCGTTCTCCTCGTCGCTAAACCAGGAACCGATTCGACCACGATCTGGCTCGGTAAGCCGACCCTGAATGGCGCCGTCGTCGACGCCGAAATCGTTGGCCAAGGACGTGGCGATAAAGTCGTCATCGTGAAGATGAAGCGCCGGAAACAGTACCGTCGTACTGCCGGTCACCGCCAATCCCTCACCCAGCTTCTCATCCTCGGCGTGGCGAACGGATCGGGCGAAAAGCTTGAGCTCTCGGCTAGCGAGAAAAAAGACCGCCTGGCGAAGTTCATCACTCACCTGAAGCCTAAAGGACCGGCCTTCTCGCCGAAGCGCCTCGGCTCCCGGAAGAAACTGAACGCGAAAATCGTCGCCGAAAACAAAGCCGGAACTCCGAAGCCAGCCTCCGCTAAGGGCGCTGCTAAGAAGACGACCGCTAAAACCTCGAAGTAATCAGGAGCACATAGAACATGGCACACAAAAAAGCCGGTGGTAGTACCCGCAACGGTCGTGACTCGAATCCTAAAATGCTCGGCGTGAAGCGCTTCGGCGGTCAGCTGGTGAAAGCCGGCGAGATCATCGTTCGTCAGCGTGGAACGAAGTTCCACCCGGGCCGCAACGTCGGCCTCGGTCGTGACTTTACGATCTACGCTCTGACTCCGGGAATCGTGACGTTCGAACGTTTCGATAAAACCCGTCAGCAGATTTCGATTTATCCCCAGGCCTAATCCCGATTTTCGGGAGACGCTTCGCGGAAATTTATCAAATGCAGAAAGCCCCGGTTCGGAATTTCCGAATCGGGGCTTTCTGCATTTGATCCGCAATCGCGCGCTCCTTGACTCGAACGGAGAGGAATTCCAAGACTCCCGAAAAATTATTTAACACACGCGTTAAATCAGGTAGGGTGCGGCATCTTTAACCCGTCAGGATTACCCATGCTTAAATTTTTCACTTCGTTCGTCGTCCTTTCTTCCTTGATCCTTTCGAGCTGCGGAGGGGGCGGTGGAAGTTCCGGAGATACGGGGCCGGCACCTCGAAATCCCGGTGAAGCGATTGCGAAGCTGAGTCCAGAAAGAAAAGCTTCGTTCGAGGCTTGGAAGAATCAGATTCAGAAATCGTGCGACGCCTCCGAAGCATTTGGCCTGGATGACGGCAGCCGCTCAGAACGGAGTCGCGATTCCACGGGTATCGACGGCGGCGCGATGCTACGTTTGAATCATGATTCGGCGGTTTTCGTCGAAGGCGACTCCTTTGCCGTCCTCACGGGTTCCTCCTCCCTTTCCGGCACCGGTACCTCGAAAGTCGAACAGACCGAATCGATGAACGGGTCCGCGATTTCGATCACCGCAGAAACGAAGCGCGATGGATCCCACTGTGTGGTGAAGCTCTACGGACAGCCCGTTTACGAAACCGAAATTATGGCCTCTTTTTCGATCGGATTCGAAGGATCGGCGAAGAAGGATGTGAAAGCGACGTCGGGCGTTCCCGTGATCAGTCCCCTCGTCACTGGACACGGATCGGTCGCGAATCAATCCGGACTCTTTTCGGTCGTCGCGTCTTCCCTCCGACCCACCGAGCCGGGAATTTCACTCGTCGCAAAAAAACTGGGACTTTCGGGAGCCGACCGGACGAAACGAATTACCCTCTCCGGAAGCGCCGGACGAAACTTCGCGGTTCGCATCGAAGACGACCGCACCTCGCTCCTCAGCGACGATGCGGACGGGCTCATCGCCGCCAGCACGACCTTTTCACGCCTGTTTGATGGCGGAAAACGTACGGCAAATCTCGAGATCCGAGTGGCACTCCCGAAGATGACCTTCGGTGCAGAAAAGAATACGGCCGATGCGGCGAATTTGAAAATCACTTCCGCCATTTCCGTCACTCGGGAAGGCACCGGCTTTGCTTACGTCGGTACGGGTACCGATTTTATCTCGCTCGCGCCCTTCAGCGAAGGCGAAGCAGTAGATTGTGCAACGGGACGCGCATCCGCATACATCGGCCTAGGACGCGGGACGAACCAAATCGTCCCCTCGGTTGATACGGTATTTAATCCGTGCAGTATTCTCCTCGGGAACCTCCAGGACGTCGCCTTTACTAATGGCCTCATGAAATCGTTCATTCCGCTTGTTTTCGCGGGAGTCTATCCCTCCTCGAACCTGGATTACGCGGGATGGGAGTCGGAGCTGACCCGGCTCGCACTCGATGTGCTGGCGGCCGGCAATTCAATTCGCGATGAACTCGATCCCCGGGGACAAACCCGGATCGTCCCCTTAATCTCGGATACGCTCTCCAACCTGAAATCTGACTTAACCCTTACGCCGAACCTAACGAAAGAGTCCGAGGCCGTTTACCGAATGGGTCTCGACTGGACCTATTCGGGCCAATCGGTGGCTCCGCTATCGATCTCTAAAATATTAAAAATTCTCGATAACGTGATTACTCCTTTCCGGTATTCGACCCTGCGACTCGTGGGTGAACTGGGCCGAATCGCGAACGGAAATTCCGACGTGCTCGATTTCGCAAGTCGAATCGATGGAACCTATAAAACCGAGGCCCTTCGGGCACTCGGACTCGCGCAGGATATTGGGTACTCGG
>JANXTV010000515.1 GCA_025352185.1 Oligoflexia bacterium | reverse complement strand
CCCTCTTCTACCTCCGAGGGCCGCGCTACCAGAATGGAAGCGCGGCCCTCACTTTTTTTGTGTTACGAGTGCGGCGTGCGAACTCCGTTTCTCCTCATCACCGAAATCTTTCACTCCCTCCAAGGAGAGACGTCGCTCGCCGGCATTCCCTTCGCCTTTATTCGACTGACGGGGTGTAATCTCCGTTGCACGTATTGCGACAGCGCGTATGCATTCAAAGGTGGCAAGAAGTATTCGTTTGCGGAAATCTTAGCTGAAATCAAGCCTTTCGGGGTGAAGCACGTTTTACTTACCGGCGGCGAGCCACTCTTACAACGCCCACTTCCCGAATTCATCGACGCGCTCCACGCGGAGGGTTACATCGTCTCGATAGAAACTCACGGTGAAGTCTCCATCGAACGCGTGGCGAAAAAAGCACGCATCATTATGGATATCAAAACCCCCGCGAGTAAAATGAACCGCGGAAATTGGCGCTTAAACCTCCCGCATTTAAAAAGAGACGACGAAGTAAAGTTCGTCATCGCGGCACCCGAAGATTACGCGTGGGCGAAAGACCTCGTCCGGGAAGGAAGCATCCCAACGGGCGAAATACTTTTCAGTCCGGTCATGCGGACGAAAGGCTCGCCGGGAGAATATACCGGGGTCGACCCGACCTGGCTCGCAGAACAAATCCTCCGGGACCGGCTCCCCGTCCGCATGCAGGTCCAACTCCATAAAATCCTCTGGGGTAACGACCGGACTGGGGTTTGACAACGCGCCGCACGCGGAGTTAATTTAATAGGGTGCTGAGGTGACGTGCCAGAATGGTTAATGGGACGGTTTGCAAAACCGTATTTCGTGAGTTCGATTCTCACCGTCACCTCCAAATTTTACCATTCCTCCTCTCCCCGTGTTCCGTCAGACTTTTAGCGCTCTAAAAAAACACTAAATTACCGACAAGTAGGGATGTCGCTCGAGTCGAAATTCCGAATCGCTTTCGGAAAATTTTTGCCCACGGTCCTCACGATCGTGACGGTCCTCCTTACGTCTCCCCATTCGTTCGGCGCGGGCACCGAGAAATGCTCTTACCTCCTCGAAGACGTGGCTTACGCCGAGGCCTTCGCCAAAGATATCCGCGGACTCATCAACACGAATCAAGCCCGACTCGACACTCTCGTGGAAGTGGGAGTTTGGAGCCCGAAGCGCCGTGAAATCTACGGGAAACTTGGATTCACCTTTAAAGCGGGCGAGATTCAAGTACCCGATCCCGCGGTCTTCTTCTCAAACTTCGAAAAACTCGTGATCGAGCTCGGCATACCGGCGGAATCCCAGCTCCTTCCCGTTCGAATTTACCGGGACGAGAAACAAAAAATGAAGGTCCTCAAAATATTCCGAAAAGCTCCCGCCGGCTGGAAACCGGAACCGAATGCCGTGGCCCACTCCGAATACGAACGCCTCCTTCGAAACGGGTTCTTTCCATTATTCGAACCCGGTCGCGGCGCCCTCGGCGGACTCACTTTCACTTGGCACGACCTCAGTCATCTCGTCGGGTGGCTCGAACACCCGGCTTACGCAAAATCTTTCCGGAACAGCATGATCCGCATCGAGAACTTACCCAAAGGCTCTTTCGAGTGGGCTACTCCCCTGGGTCGCCGACTGAATTTCGTTTTAGAGTGGATGGCCTTCCCGCGAGTCACTCGTGATAAACTCGTCGAACTCCTCGCCGTGAGTCCCGAGCTTGCGGGAAAAAAACAAATCCGGGCGGCGGACGTCGAACGATGGCTAAACGAAACGCCGGGACGGGCCGAAATCCATTACGAAAAGTTCATGAAAACCTGGCCGACCCTCATGGACTACTTCGGGGGAGCGATCGACGACGGAATGATCTTCCGCTTTAATCACGATCCCGCGGCAACCCTCCGGTACGGCGCCACCTTCGATCGCAGCATCGGGAGTTACAGCGGCATGCTCGAGAATCTTCTCGAAACGACAAATGCCCTTTCCGACCGCACTCACCACCTGGCCGCGGTTTATTCTCACTTACTCGAGTTATCCAAGACTTCACCGGAACAAATCGTTCAGGAAGCCATTCAGGAAAAAATTGATCCTAATTCCTCCTTTTTCAAGATCTTCTGCGGCACGGGAAACGTTACGACGGTGGCAGCGCTCGCGATAATGGGATGCACCTAATCGCAAGAAAGAGTTTCACGCAAGCTCGCGGAATCACCGAGTGGAAACGTCGGCAAAAAGTCGAATCGTTAGAACAAAAAGCGCGAGGGTTACCGGCCAATAATGCATCATCCACCGAATCGCGCCACGAAATGACTTTCCGGACCTAGCCCACACCCAGTTACCCAGGAATATTCCCCCGATAAAAATAAAAATGACCGGGATCAAGCTCGCGGGCCCCTTCGGGCGCCAATCGCTTAAATGGGAGCCAACGACCGAAATCACCAGCATTCCGAACAGACTCAAGAATAGAGAGGCAATTCTACCGGAAGAAAATCGGACCTTACGGGAGGGGTCGCGCTCGGCTTGAGTCAGGAGGTCGTCTTCGTACTCAAATAATTCCGCGTCCGACAGCTTTCGCAAATCAACGAGCTCTCCGGGAGCGGGCGCTCGGTAGAGGCGAAACCAGAAATGATCCGCAAGCTCAATGGCGAGAATGGCGCCGATAAAGCTCAGAATGCCGGAAGCAACCTCGGGTAAATGGTAACGACCTAAAACACGAACGACCGTATTCACCCCAAAAAGGGCGATCAAGGTCACCAGAAAACGAAGGAGGGAATCATTCGAAATCAGTGAGAACCCTTCACCCTCAGAGGCCGGGCGATTCGGAGCCTTCAGGAGTCGGTAGATAATATGAATGCGCTTCTCTCGGTAAAAGAGGTTTACCGCTTCGCCGACGTTTCCCATGCTCAACCCTCCTCTGATCGGCCGAGCGCTCGAACGAAGTCCGTAAGAGTCGGACCCACATCAACCGCGCTCGCCGGGCGACCCAAAAGAGCCCCGAGAGCGGGTGGTACATCG
>JANXTV010000490.1 GCA_025352185.1 Oligoflexia bacterium | reverse complement strand
TATCAAATTTATGCGACGCGTTAAAGTGGTTTTTAGCGTTCCGTAAGTCATTGAAATAAAAGATTTAAATACCATTTCACTTGAGGCTTATACGTAGCCCTTACGAGGGCCGCCGTCCGTGCCCTGTCCCTCCGTGTCGGGAGTTTTCTACCCGTCGGGAGGTGCGGGAATTTCGCCGATGAAGAGGAAACCCGGAGGTTTCCCGATGCGCGTTTACGAAAGATTCCACTTTGCTCTCTACGTGAGTCTCGCCTTTACGATCGGAATTCTGCCCGTCGCGACGCTCGCGGCAACCCCCGTGCAGTTTACGAAAACTGAACTCGAAGCGTTCGTTACCTTAGTGAAGCCCGAACAAACTTCGGTACGGCTCGACGGACGGAAGGGAGAATTTCGCCCCGGTCCGGCATTGGTCTTTGCCGGCCTCGAACCCCAGGACTTTGACATTAATTTAAATCTCGGCGCGGACCTCGTCGATCTTCATTTCCACGAACTCCGGGCGGGAACTCCATCCGTATCTTTTACTCCCGGTCACCTCCGGGTCGAAATCGGATTCGTCGATCAAGAAAAAGCAATTCGGAGCACCCTCGGCGCGATCCATTTCCGCGGAGTGAAGGTTGTCGCGACCCTTTCCGTTTCCTCGTCTTCGGGAGTGCGTGTGAACTACGACCAGGGTGAAATCCTCGGTGAGCTGAAGGGGACCGGGCTTCTGAAAGCGAAGTGGGTCATCGATGCGATCAAGAAAAATGTTCTGAAAGCCCTGAAGACCGAAGTGGAACGGACGCTCTCCCGGGCCTCCGTCCAGACATCGATCGAGAAAGGGCTTTTAACGTGGGCTCAGTTTTCCACGGAACGTAGCCTGACCCACGTGACCGCGGATAGCGTCGCGATTTCCGAAGCAGGACTATCGTTTCAAGCGGAGTAGCGTCCAGCACGGAAGTGCCTCCGATGGTTTTCCAGCACGGACGTGCCTCCGACGGTTTTCCAGCACGGAAGTGCCTCGACTTTAGCGGTAAACCGGGAACTTTAGGCAAAGTTCCTTAACGGCGGAGCCGATCTTCGAAAGCTTATCGGTATCGCCTTTCGTGCGAAGTGCCTCGGTGATCCACTTCGCGACTTGCTTCATTTCGGACTCGCCGAAACCGCGTGTCGTCGAGGCGGGCGTCCCGATTCGGATCCCGCTCGTAATGAACGGACTGCGGGTATCGCCGGGGACGGCATTCTTATTTACCGTAATGTGCGCGAGATCGAGCCAGGCTTCGGCGTCTTTCCCGGTGATCGTGCCGTCGTCGAACCGCGTGAGGTCCGCGAGCATGAGGTGGTTATCCGTGCCTCCCGTAACGAGACGGAGGCCCTCGTTCGTCAGGGCGGCGGCTAGCACCTGCGCGTTCTTCACGACTTGTTGCTGATACGTTTTAAACTCAGGCTTTAACGCCTCCCCGAAAGCGACCGCTTTCGCGGCGATCACGTGCATGAGTGGCCCGCCCTGAATGCCCGGGAAAATGAGGGAGTTAACGGCCCTAATTCGCTCCGCGCTCGAGAGAATGATTCCTCCGCGGGGGCCGCGGAGCGTCTTATGCGTCGTCGAAGTCGTGTACGTCGCGTGGGGAATCGGGGAAGGATGCACGCCCGCCGCGACGAGTCCGGCGATATGGGCCATGTCTACGAAAAGGGCGCAGTCGTTTTCCTTCGCGATGGCTCCGAACGTTTCGAAATCCAGCGTCCGCGGATAAGCACTCGCTCCCGCGAGAATCATTTTCGGTTTCTCTTTTCGTACTAAATCCCGGACGGCGTCGAAATCAATCCGCTCGGTCTTTGGGTCGAGGCCGTAGGAAACGGCTTGGTATAACCGACCCGAGAAATTTACCGGCGACCCGTGGGTTAAATGTCCGCCCTGGGCGAGCGACATTCCGACGAACTTATCGCCGGGCTTCAGTAGCGACATGAATACGGCCATGTTCGCGCCCGATCCCGAGTGGGGCTGGACGTTCGCCGCTTCCGCACCGAAAAGTTTACAGAGTCGATCGATCGCGAGTTTTTCCGCGACGTCGACGTATTCGCATCCGCCGTAATAGCGCTTACCCGGATACCCTTCGGCGTATTTATTTGTGAGGACCGTGGCCTGGGCTTCCATCACGGCGCGCGAGGCGTAGTTCTCGGAAGCAATGAGTTCGATTCCTTCTTGTTGGCGCTTAAACTCGAGTTCGACCGTGCCGAAGAGTTCGGGATCGGAAGCTTTTAGAGACTGATCAAACCAGGTAGGACGGCTCATCTTTATTTTTTGCCTTTCAGATCAAATTTCTTTTCGAGATCAGATATTTTTTTAAGTCGGCCGATGTGGCGAACCCCTTCCGAGAACGGAGTCGTTAAAAACGTCTTCACGATTGCAACCGCTTTTTCCGGGGTAAGGAG
>JANXTV010000487.1 GCA_025352185.1 Oligoflexia bacterium | reverse complement strand
AGCCGAAGCGCGGCGGTGTAAAAATCTGATGGAGGACGAGCTAGCCGTGATCCGGGAGCTCACTCAAAAGGGTCAGTTTCGAACCGATCGTCCACTGCTCAGTCCTCCGTATGGAGAGACGGAGCGAGCGGCGAATCAGGCCGAAGTCCTCGGCTACGATAAATTAGCGGGACCCGAGTTTATTTCTACCTTAAAGAAAGCCGCAATTTCGAAGGGGCTTTGGGTCGATATCGGTATGGGGGATGGGCAAGCACTCGCCGATGCGCTTGTCCTTCCGGAGTTCCAAGATCTCCGATTCGCCGGCATCGCCCCGTTTTCGCCGGATCCGGTCGTGGCGAAATGGGTGGAAGTCGAAAAGGTAACCGGTAAGCGGGTGAAGATTCGCCACGAAACGCTGGCGGATTCAGCGCCGAAGCTCAAGGGAAAGGCCCGCGTGATTACCGATATCTACGGGGCGCTTTCCTACGTTTCAACTTTCGATCGTTCGCTCAAGCAAGCGATCAACGCTCTCGAAGTAAATGGCGACCTTTTTATCGCGCTTCAGCGATTTATGTCGGGCGAAAAGCTCTACACGCGAATTCTCGACGAGACGGGAAATATGATCTCACTGGAAAATTATATTAAACGAATTGAGGGAGTGGAACTCGTCTGGAGCGGCAATACCGCGAATCGAACGCGTTCATTCCACATTCGCCGTACGGGCGAAAAAATTTCCGTACCCAAATTAAAGCTCGAAGAAATGGATTGGGACCGGACTCCGCCGGAACGCCATTACCGAATCGTAAACTAAATCGCTTCGACGACCATCACGGCGCCCAGTCCGCCGGCCGCGCATATTGAAATGAGGGCCAGGTTTTTATTCATCTTCCGGAGTCCGTGCGCGGCTTGGAGAACCATCCGCGTGCCCGTCGCTCCGAAAGGGTGTCCGAGTGGAATCGAGCCGCCATGGGGATTCGTTTTAGAAATGTCGACCGTGCCGATTTTCGAACCGAGCCCGAGCTTCTCTTTCGCGAACGTATCACTCTCAATCGCCCGGAAGGTCGCGAGGACCTGGCCGGCGAACGCTTCGTGAATTTCGAAAAGGTCGAGGTCATTCCAGGTGATGCCGGCCGCTTTCAGTGCACGGGGTATCGCGTAGACAGGTCCGATAAGGAGCGGTTCCTTCTGGATGTCGATCGCGGCGTTCGCGACCGAACGAATTGCCGCGATCGGCTTCAGTCCGAGTTCCTTCGCCTTCGATTCTTTCATCAGCATGACTGCAGACGCGCCGTCGGTGAGGGGCGAGGCGTTTCCAGCCGTGATCGTACCGTCCTTGAGGAAAACGGGACGCAGTCCGGAAATTTTTTCTACGGACGTGTCCGCACGAATATCCGTATCGCGTTCGACGATGGTTCCGTCTTTCGTCGGTACGCCTACGACGTGAGACGAAAAGAAGCCTGATTCCCAGCCCTTTGCCGCCTTATGGTGGGACGCGACGGCGTATTCGTCTTGTTCCTTACGTCCGACGCCGAAGAGGCGAGCCATCAGGTCCGCGCTCTGTCCCATCGAGAGGCCGGTCGTAGGTTCCGTGATGCCGGGTGCATTCGGCGCGAGGTAAGCTGGTTTAAATTTTGCGAGGTGGCTTAATTTCTGGCCCGTGGTTTTCATTTTCGCAATGTCGGAGAAGAAGTCCGTACCCGCCATGGAGAAGAGGGCGCGAATCGAAGAAATGGATTCGACTCCGCCGGCGACGCCGATTTCGATTTGGCCAGAAAGAATCTTCGCGACGATTCCGCCCACTGATTCCGCGGAGGAGGCGCAGTACCGATTTACCGTCGTACACGGAATGGTGGGAGGGAGCCCCGAGTCGAAGAGCGCTTCACGGGAAACGTTCGAACCTTCGGCGGGCGGGCTCACGATACCGTAGTAAATTTCGTCGATAATCTTCGGGTCGACCCCCGACCTGGCGACGGTTTCACGAATGGCGATCCCGCCTAAAGCGGCCGCACTCATTTTCCCGAAGACGGTCCGCGCACGGGCGAACGGAGTACGGGCACCACTCACAATAACGACTCGATCAGATGTATTCATGATCCTGGTATATTGGCATGAAAGGGGTAAATTGAGAACACGACCATGGGAAAGAACGCGCTCTGGCGCCATCCGGGCCATCTGATTTGGATTCTCGCCGCCTACCTTCCGTTTCTTTGGGAAACGGTGATTCCGTTTACGGGCGATCAAAAAACTTACATCGCGATCGCCATGGAAATGAGAAAGCGCGGCGAGTGGCTCCAGCCCTACCTCTTCGGCGATCCGAACTATTTAAAGCCGCCTTTTCAATACTGGATGACGCTCCTCAGCTGGAACGCGTTTGGCTTTAATGTTTTCGCCACTTTTTTGCCGGGAGTACTCGCTCTCCTTGGAACGGCGTGGCTACTGAACGAAATCGCATCTTCGTTAGGGGAGCGTCGCTGGTACGTAAACTCCGGACTCTGGTTTGCGGCGACGCTCGGCGCGATGACCTATGCACTTTCGGCGCAAATGGATATTTACGTTTGTCTATTTTACGCCGGCTCCTGGTGGGCCGGGCTGCGGTATCTCGAAGAGACCGATTCGAAAAAAAGAAAGGTACGGTG
>JANXTV010000266.1 GCA_025352185.1 Oligoflexia bacterium | reverse complement strand
GACCATGCGGAGGGCGCCGTGCATCGCCGGGTGGGTCGGCCCGATATTCACGATCGTGCGGGAATCACCCCACAGATCGTCCGGATCTTTTTCGACGGAATAGTGTTCGCCCATTTGGCCGAGGTGTTTTTCGATCGCGGTTGCGTTCGGATTCATATTTTACCTGTCCGACTTTTCTAGGAGTTCTGGTTTCGGGGGAGGGGTATCCGGAAAAAGCTGGTACCCGCGAAGGGCGTAGTCTTTACGAAGCGGGTGGCCTACCCACCGGTCATCCATAAGAATTCGGCGCATGTGCGGATGCCCGGAAAAAGTGATTCCAAACATATCGTAGACTTCGCGCTCCGGCCAGTTCGCGGCCATCCAGAGGGTCGTCGCCGTAGGAACTTCCTGGCCTTCGCTCACGCGAGTTTTAACCCGGATCCGGGCCATGTTTCCGTGCGAAAGTAGGTTATAAACCACTTCAAATCGCGGATCGATTTCCTCGTCGGTCGCGGTGAGATCGGCCAGAAATCCGTACTCGAAACCGGGTGCCGAGCGGAGGTGGTCCAGCACGGCAATCACCGATTCTTTTTTCACGTAGAGGATTGGTACGTCGGTCGGATACTCGCGCGGGAATCGAACTTCTTCGATCGCACCCTGAAACTTCGTGCGAAGTTCCGCGATCTGCGTCTTCCACATTTCGCCGTGTTTCTCGAAGTCTTTTCCGTAGATCGTGGGAACCGGGGTATTTATATCCATCGTCTACTCCGCGTTATATCCGGCGTTTTTAATATCGTCCGCGGTGCTCGTCTTAAACGGACTAAAGAGGTTAATTCGTTTCAACGCTTGCTCGCGGTGCTGCGCGCGGGTCTCACCCTTTTGGATCATGTCTTGGAGCCGCATGAGTCCGTGCAATACGCCCTCCGGAGAAGGCGGGCATCCCGGGACGTAAACATCGACCGGAATGATCGTGTCGATTCCCTGGGTGACGGAATAGACGTTAAAAATCCCACCGCTCGATGCACAAGCGCCCATCGACATCACCCATTTCGGCTCCGCCATTTGCTCGTAAACCGTGCGTAAAATAGGGGCCATTTTCGTATTTACGATTCCGGCCACGATCATCATATCCGCCTGTTTAGGGGAAAAGCGAACGGCCTCGGCGCCGAAGCGGGCCATGTCGTAGTCCGAGCAAAGCGTCGCCATCATTTCAATGCCGCAGCAACTCGTACCGAAAGGATAGGGCCAGAGAGAATTCTTCCGTCCGTAACTGACGAAGTCATCGAGCTTCGTGGTGAAAAATACTGCGGATCCGTCTTTAGACATGCGCGTGCGCTCCTAATTTCTTAAAAATCATTCCCATTCGAGGGCGCCCTTACGTAGGACGTAAAAATATCCGATGAGTAAAATGCCGACGAAAAATCCCATCTCCAGTAGGATGAACGTATTCACGCTCAGGTACTCTCGGTAGATGAGTGCGAATGGAAAAAAGAAGATCGCCTCGACGTCGAAGAGCAGAAACAGAATTGCGACGAGGTAAAAGCGAACGGAGAACCTATGTTTGGTATCTCCTAACGGAGGAACTCCGCATTCAAACGGCGCATCCTTCAGGGTATTTTTAATTTTCGGTCCGAGGAAGCTCGAGAGGACAATAATCGTCCCGCCGAGCCCTAGCCCCACTGCAAGTAGAATGAGTACCGGTAGGTATTGCATAAATGGCCTAAGTCCAAGGTTTGTAAGTCAAAATTTACTTTGACCCAACTATAGCCCCGGCGAAAACCACGTTCTACAACAAAGTTCTACCACTGCAGAAATGCGACGCTGCTGCCGACCCATGCGAGCATCGGTTCAGCAAATATAGAGATGAGAATCAGCGGAACGACGAGACCCATGAGGAGAAATCGATGCGACCACGAAAGTGCAAAACTCTCACTCCTCTGACGCAGTTCATAAACCCAAGGATAAACCCATTTAAAAACCGCGATCGAGATCAGCACGAGGGAGAGTAGAGAGATCAGCGCGAGTCCATTCCACTGATGTCGCGCCGCAGAGCTGATTAAAGTGAACTTCGCGATAAATCCCGGAAGTGGAGGAAGTCCCACCACCGCGATTAGAAAAAAAAGTAACGCGATGCCTTCGGGTGCCGAACGAGAGAGCTGCGAGCCTCGGTCGCCTTCCTCACGTCGATCTTCGAAAAACGACAGCGAGGCAAAAAGCCCCCCGATCATAAAAACTTCCGTGGCGAGCCCGAAGAGGATCGACGCAAACCCCACCTGATCGAGCGCGAGAAGTCCGAGTAAATAAAATCCGCTCTGAATGACGAGAATCCCCGCGAGCAGTTTTCGCGTCTTCGTCTGACCGAAGACGTAGAGCGCGCTGAGTGCGAGCGTCAGTCCCGCGAGGACCGCCAGTACCGGCAACCAGTTCATCGCAGTGATCGGCACCCAAAATCCTTTATCGGTCGACTCTTTCGAGAACTGCACGATCATCACCCGTACGAGAACTCCGAAACTAGTAATCCGGAAAAAGCTCGAGGCGAATGCCGTCGCGGGCAGTGAAGCGCCTTCGTACGCATCTTTCGCCCACAGCTGGGAAGGAAAATACGTCCCGAAGAATCCGAGTCCGACTACAATCATCGAAAAACCAGCGGCGTAGAGTCGCGGGGAAACGCCTTTTTCAATGAGGGCCGCGTGGATTCGGTAAAGATCGAACTCGCCGGTCGCACTAAAGAAAAGAATGACCGCCAACGAAACGAGGATCGTCGAGTAAATCGCCGAAATATTTCCCTTAAATGCAGCCTCGATCGCCCGACGATCAATTTTCTTCATCGACAGGATGAGTGAACCGAGAATCTGGGTGGCAAAGAGAAGGGCGATGATCCAAATCCAGCTGACGGCCGAAACGAGGAGCATACCGAGTGCCGTCACACCCAAAATGAGAGCCGCGTGTTCCGTTCGATTCTCAAGCGATACCTCGTGAGACTTTCGATCGGCAAAAAGTGCGATCCCGGCCGAGACGAGGAGAAGGGTCTTTAAAAAGAGCGCAAACCCGTCGTTGATAAAATTCAGGTGGCCGAAGCGTCCCGCGCCCACCGAGTAATTTAACAGAAGCTGAGCAGCTGCACCCAGCACGGCGAGAATCGCCGTGGCGAGGATCATCCGAACGCGCTCACCATGATATCCGACTTCACCGAGGATTAGCCCGATCGAAGTCAGAATCAGATAAGTTTCCGGAAGAAAAAGAACAATATCCTTTAACATCTATCCCGCGCTCCCGAGATTCAGAATTCGGGCGATCGTCATCCGAACAATTTCGACAAGTGGAGAGGGGAAAAAGCCTACGGTTAAGATCGCACCTACGAGCGGAAATAAAAGTACGCGTTCACGGATATCGAGCTTAGGAAAACGCGACTCGCTCCGCTCCCCGAGAAAAACTTGCCGAAAAATCTGGACGATAAATCCGGTGACCACAACCGATACGACGAGGGAGGTGACCACTACGCCGGGGTGGTAATTAAAGGATCCGATCGTTAACAACGAGATGGAAATAAAACCGGCAGTCCCCGGTATCCCGATCGCGCAAGCTAGCGCAATTAACGTACTCGAGCCGAGGTCGGGGAGCGTACGCAGTACTCCGCTGAGTTCGGAGATCACGTAAGTCCTCGCGCGAACCCGCAGAATCTCCGAAGCGAAGCCCCAGATTGCGAGGGCGATTAACGAAGAGAAAAGTATAAATTGCGATCCGACAAGTCCGGTCTGGTGGCCTGTCCCGATTCCGATCATCGAAAACCCTACCGCCAACGACGAGAGGGAGACGAGGACTCCACGCAGATCTTTTTCTTGGAGGAGGGCGAGAGCACCAAATATGAGATTCGCAATTCCTGCCCCAATCCAAAAATCGAGGTGGCTATTCATCGTTTCTGGAAAAAGTTCGAATCCAATTCGCGTAAATACCGTAAGCACCACGGGGTAGCTTCCGAGAATAGCCGCCACGCCGACCGTGGTTGGAACGCGGAGTAAGAGTTTCCGGAACCAACCGTGAATCGGCCAAAGCGGAGCTCGGAGAGCGAGCCCGAGAGCGATCATACCGAAAGCAAGTTGGCCCATTTCGAAATTCATTCCGAAAACTTCGGCAGATTTTCCCGCGAGTTTGCCCTTGAGGTCGTCGATCAAAAACGTGTGCGGATCGACGGCATGGTAGATGAGCAGAATCCCGAAAAACAAACTGGCGCCCGCGACGAGCGAGACCGAAATCATTCGGAATGCGGCGGACTCCCGACCCTCGTCACCCCAGATAGACGAGAGAAAATAGAGAGGGATGGGAATCATCAGGAAAAAGAAGAGGAGGAGGAAAAGGTCCAGCGAACAGAGGGAGCCGAGAATTGCGGTTTCCAGAATGAGGAGCAGGGCGTGTATCCCCCGGCGTCCGGAAGGGCGATCCCATTCGGAAACGATCAGAAACGGAAAGATCAGTGCGGTCGCAACCGTCGGTAAAAGATTAAGTCCATCCACCCCGAGCGCGAAGTGAATCGAATAGGACTTCATCCAGTTCACCACGAATTTAGGGGTCTCTCCGGCCATCGTTGGATCGATGTCATAAAAAAGAATTCCGGCGGCAACCGCACTCGCGAGGGCGGCTACGATTGCGACGCTTCGACAGAAGAGAGGCCTCGGATTTAAAATCTGAAGAACCGCGCCAATCGCCGGGGCAAAAACCATGATGGGAATAAGTATCTTCAACGTTCTCTCCTTATCGCGTCAGGAAGAGGGATATGATGAGTATCCATCCGAGCGCGAACCATGCGTAGAGGCGGACATTCCCGCCGTGTAACCACTGTACTAATTTTGAAGGGGCCGAAAAAAGGTGAGCGTACCGCGCGGAGGTGAGGTGATCAGAAATGTCCTCGACCCATTCGCCTAGGCGTTGGAGCCTCGCTAGAACAGATTTAGAAAGTTGGGGTAGCCATCGTTCCCAAACGGGGTCCGAAATTTTTTCCGCCCACAGGGTACCGGTTTTTGTGAGTCCATCAATCCACTTCCGGTGGAGCCAGTCCCCGCCAAAAACTCCGCGCGCCGCCCGCAGTCCCTTCGGATAATTCTCCGAAAAGGGGAAAATTTTTGCGGTCGCCCAGACAAAAATTCCCAGTAAAATGCCCACTAATAGGATTCCGTGTACCAATCCAAAACCGAGCCAATTCGTGGTGATTGTTTCCGCGGCGTATGGTTTTATCCACGGCCAATCCTTGGCCCCATCGAGCCAGTCCGAAACTTCCGGAATGGCCCCGCTACTCCATCGGCCGGAGAGTGCCGGTCCAAATCCGAGGGTGATGAGAAACCCAGATGTAATCCACTTCGCAAGATTTACGGTTCTTACTGGAGTATCGCCACCCCGGAGGACGATACGAAATCCGAACGCGGCGTAGATGAGCCAAATGAGCGCCGTAAGGCTTACGAGTACCGGAGCCTCTTCAAATCGGGAGAAAAATTCCACCGTTCCGAGAGAGGTTGCCCATCCGGTGAATCCAAACATACCGAGAAAAAAGAAAACCGCTAGTCCGAGATCAACGCGCGTTTTCTGGTGATCCAGACAGATAAAGAGTCCGCCGAATGCCACGATCGATCCCGCGAGGAAGAGAAATGCGGCCTGACCATGAAGCGCCGGGAGAATCGTTAAGACAAATAGTGGGTAATTCGATAACCAAAACGAAATTGCGGCTCTCCGCGTTTCCAAGAAAGCTAGCCCGAGAAAGGAGCCGGCAAGGCAAAGCATAGCGGCACCCTGAACTCCCGTAGCCCAGTGAGTATCTCGAATGTTCGGCAGCACTCGGTAAATGATTAGAACCGAGACCCAGGCCATAGCCGTTTCAAAAATAAAATTTTCTTCTTCGAAAAATCCGGGTCGGTCCCAGTGATAAATTGCCGAAGTAGCCATGGGAAGAAACTGGAGAAGAAGGCCCGCTAGAAAGAAGGATCCCGCGATAAGCGTGTTTGGAGATCCGTAAAGATCCGTCCATGTTCCCTCGGAAAAAAAGTCTAAATGTAACCCGTGTGCGGCTAATCCCGCCGCCCCTACCAAGGTGACCAGCAACCCAATCCAAGAACGCTTCGTCGAACTCATCCAGAGGGAGTCGATCGACGTACCGTGAGGATCCGGGTCGGACTTACCTCCCAGAATAGGGACCACCTTTGCGATGATTCCGATACCGAGGGCTAGGGCCGCGGTCCAAAAGGTTTTCGAAGACGCAACCAGGGAAACCGAAACCCAGCCGAGACCCAGCGCGGAAAGTATCGTGACGGGAGGGCGGTTACGGAGACTCGTGGCTACGAGAACGGCACCGATCACGACGCTAATGACGAGGGTCACCGGATCGAATAGAAAACCGAGCCGGAGGCTATCGTGAATCTCTTTGTGAAAAATCCAGTGCACGATCGGACGATCCGAAGTTTCTAGCCCCTGAACAATAAAGCCGATCATGACGACCAGAGAGGGAAAGAAAAGGATCGGTAAAAAACCCTTCACGATCCGTGCGTGAATCCGCGGAAAAAAAAGAATACCGATACTCGCGAGAAAAACGAACACGAGGGTTGCTAACCAAGCCGGAAGCAGGATTTGCGTGAGGGTGAGGCCGTCTGTACCGTTCACCGCTTAATCTCCTCATTTTCTGACCAGTTCACCGTGCGCTTTGCGTAGTACTGCCGGAGGGAAAGGACGAGAAGTCCGATAAGACTCGGAGCGCTCATGAAAGAAAAAACCCAAACCAATACCGACGATTCTTTCAGCGATTCCTGCTCAAAGGCCACTACGGCGGCTACCGCGAGTACACCCTGCCACAGAATCAATAATGAAATGGCCGCACCAATCACGGTTTTCCGCGTACTAAATCCGAACCATCCAATTAAGAGGAGGGGGAGAGCAAAGGCCGGGTGAAAAATCATTTCCCCTCCTCCTGAGTTCTCTTCCAAGCCGGTCGGCCCACGGTCGCCCCGACTACAATCACAAGAAATAAGATAAAACCTAAAATCCAGGGGAGCTCTGGAAAACGTTCGACGAGGCCGTTGGCAAAGGTCCCCACTTCCATGTCTTCGCGGAAACGATCACTTCCCCCGATTTCAGAGAATGCGTAAATTAAAACCGCGCTGATCGTCAGAGTTTCTCCGAAGCCATAAATCCAGGTTCGCGCCGTGCGCTCCCGTTCGATACGCCGAGTTTCCTCGGACCCGTAGAGGGAAGAATAAAGTTTTAGGACGGTCGCGCTCCCGACCGTGAAGAGTAAGTTTAAAAGCGCAATGAGTTCAAATCCAATGACGAGAAAGAACAGGGACTGAAGGAGTCCGACGCCAACCCACCCCAAAATCATTTTCCGAGGCGAAGTCGATAGAATCGAGATCAAAGCGAAAAGGCTAGATCCCGTTAGGAAGCCGAGGAGGAGGGCGAATTTCATCGGTAGTCCCCCCGTCGCGGCGGCTCGCCTCGGCCAAAGCCTTCAACCATCTCTTTTCGGTTAAAGGCCGCGCCCTCGTACCGTTTCGAGTGAGTCAGGGAGTTGGTCGGGCAAACGTCTACGCAGAGGCCACAGAAAAGACACTTCGAATGGTCGATATCGAAAAGAGAGACCCACTCCTTCTGCGTTTCCTCAAGTCGCTCGCTCTCGATCGTAAAACAATCTACCGGACACGCTTTCGCGCATTCGCGACATCCAATGCATTGATCAATATCGTTCTGGACGAGTCCCTTCGTACGGGGGGGCAGATCGTCGACCGTACGGGAGGAAACGGGGTCGGGATATTGCTCCGTCACTTCTTTTCGGAGCGTGTTCGGATTCACGTTAAAAAGGTACGGCAATGAGGCGGAGAGGGCTTGAATCAGCGACCGAATCCCATCGAACAGGATTTCAAACGCTTTAATAATTGTTCCGACAATACTGGTTCTCACTGGAGAATTCCTCCCGAGAAGAGTCGCGTCCAAACGAGCTCACCCACTAAAGCCAGTAACGAAACGGGTGTGAGGATTCGCCAGCAGAATTCAGTCATCTGGTCCTGGCGAAGCTGTGGGAGCGCGCGGGCAACCACGCGAAGGAGCAGGTAAATCAGACTCGCTTTCACGAGTGTCGAAAGAAGCTGATAAGCCGCCCAAATAAAGGTGGTGTCTGAAATTTCACGGAGAGTCTGTCCACCCAGAAAAAGTGCCGAGGCAAGTACGCACCAAATAAATAAAGAATAAAACTGATCGAGATTAAAGAGAGCGAGAGCCGATCCCGATCGATGCCGAGTCCCTCGGTCGATACTATGAAACGGGGGGAGCTGCAGGGCGACGAGTCCCGAAAAAATAAACACGAAGAAACCAATAAAACCAAACGGGCTCGAGAACGCCGTCCAGCTGAACACCCCGTGCGACTGCGCGGAGAGAATCGTACTCCACCGAGCGCTCCCCACCCGCGCTACCGACGTCGCGGCCGTAATCATCGCGGGAACCCACGCCGAGAGCCAAAGAAAAGTTTGCCGGTGCGACATGATTTCATCTTCGAGATCGATGGCTCCGTCATTCGTGAAAAGCCCGACGAGAAAAATGAGGGCAAAGGAAATGAAAGGAAGAAAAACACCGACATCGCTATCGACGAATATGAGGGCCGTCCCGAAAGGAAGGAAAGCGAAAGTTGAGTAAAGAGCGGTGGTCTTCAAAACCGGAGAAATTCGCTTAAACCGATTTCGGGTAACGTAACTTTCCTTTAGTCCGAGTTTAATCGCGTCCGCTACGACTTGCAGTAACCCCTTGCCGGCCGTTCGGTTCGGACCCACCCGCGCCTGGAGATCGGCCGCTAGTTTTCTCTCCGTAAAACCCAGTAGAAAATAAAGGGGGTAGAGAATTAAAACGAAGAAGAAAAGAAACGATAAGAAAAGAACCCATAGTACGGGTGCGCGTTCGGTCATCCCGAAAAGTGCGTTCCATCCGTACGAAGCCGTAACGATGGGGAAATCTAAAAACTCTTTCATCGGTCTACTTCCGCAATCGAAAGATTAAACGATGCGAGAATCACCGGCAGATCCTGGAGGGTCACCCCGCGAAGAATTTCCGGTAAAATTTCGATATTCGACGAGCTCGGCGTTCGCCACTGGATGCGGACGGGATGAAATCCGCCATCCGAAACAACGTGACAAGCGAGCATGCCTCGCGGTGATTCGACCCGGGAATACGCCTCTCCCGCAGGTACGGTGAAGTCCGGCGTCGTGTGGAAGGCGAGATAATCTCCGGCCGGAACACTGTCCACCGCGTGGGACAGAAGGAGGAGACTTTCGCGAATTTCTTCGAGTCTCACCATCACTCGGTCGAACCCATCCCCAATCGTTCCGCGAGTCCCCGTGCCGATTGGGACGCGGAAATCAAACTGGTCGTAACCCGAATACGGTTCCGCTTTACGCAAATCAAAGCGCGAACCACTCGCGCGGGCGCTCGGACCGGTAAGACCCTTCAACACCGCGGACTCCGCCGATAAAATGCCCTGCCAAGCAAGTCGATCAACGAAAGCCCGATTTTCGATCATGAGGGCGTGATACTCACGCAGGCGAATTTCAATTAATCGCGTGGCTTCGTGGATCCGCTCGATAAATCCTTCCGTAATGTCGGCCGCGACACCACCGAACCGAAAAAAATTCGGATTAAATCGGCGCCCCGTCATCAGCTCAAAAAGATCGAGCACGAGTTCGCGCTCCCGGAGAATATAGTGGGAAACCGTCTCAAATCCCGTTGCGAGCGCCAGGCGAGCCAGGAAATTTAAATGAGAACCGACCCGCCCCAGCTCACAAAGGATCAGCCGGATCACTTGGGCCCGCCGAGGGACCTGGATGTTACATATTTCTTCCACGGCGATACAGAATGCGAGTTCTGACGCGAGCGCGGATTCCGGTTCGAGTCGGTCGACCGCAATCATTGAAGTAAACCAATTGCGTCGCTCGAGGCTTTTTTCTAAACCTTTATGAAGATAGCCAGTTTCTATTTCCGCTCGGCGAATGAGGTCTCCTTCCGCTTCGGCGCGAAGTCGAAACACTCCCGGCAACGCGGGATCGGACGGGCCCCAGCTCAGGTGGGAAACTGATGAATTCAATCGCTCGCGATTAAAAATCAAAAGTCCACCTGCTCTCCCCACTCGAAAGATTTCCGAAGTGGAAAGCCCTCGAACGGTCCGAGATTCCGCTTCACGCGGGAAATCGCCGTTTTACCGGTAAAGCGCACCCCAAAAAGTGCGGCCTGTTCATTTTCAAACGCCTCCGCCTGCGGCCAGATCCCCGTCACCGACGGAAACTCAATCTCTTCATTTCCACTCGGAGCCACCACGCTTGTCCGAAGTACCAGTTGGTGGTCCTGGGAATACGACCGGAGAAAATACGAAATCGTAAATTTCCCCTTCATCTCGTAAATCGAACTGTTTTCGAGAAAATCCATGCGGAAGGATTCTTCCATTCGTAGCCAAGCCGCTATCTCGATGAGCTGATCCGCGCCGACTTCGATGAGGAGTTGTTCAGATCGTCCAAAATTTTTTACGTGAACGACGCTTGGAAAAGCCGTCTCCAGTTTTTTAAGGAGCGTTCGCATGACCGTCCTTACGCTGAATTTTTTCCTGGAGGCGAATGAGCCCGTCCATAATGGCTTCGGGTCTCGGTGGGCAGCCCGGAACGTAAACGTCGACCGGTATGATCGTATCGAGGGGTCGAGCCTTCACGTAGGAAACTCGGTCCGCAAACGCCCCGCCCGAATTTGCGCAAGCTCCGACGGCCATCACGTATTTCGGCGTCGGCATTCGCGCGTAAACTTCGAGAATAACGGCGGCCATTTTCTCGGTGACGGCGGTGCTAACGATCAGGAGGTCCGCCTGCTCCGGATGGGCTTGCGGAAGGCAACCAAACCGTTCGAGGTCATAACGGCAGCCCTGAACCGAAATCGATTCGTCCGCGCAACACCCACCCCCGACGGAATAGTACCAAAGCGAGGAGGACTGGGCCCACGCGGTTAAATCTTGGAGTCGGGAGGAGAGAAAGCTCATAGGGAACCCTCGTCCTTCGACTTCGGAACACTCCACGAAAGGTCCCCTTTACGCAGGCCATAAAAAAGAGCGATCAATGTCGCCGTAGCAATCCCGACTAAAATAAACGCCGAAAGATTTCCGTTCTCGGAGTGAACGCTAAAAAGGAGGGGAATCATGAGGAGGGTGAGACCTAAAAACCCGATGAAAAGAAGCGCCGCGAGGTGGAATCGGATCGCGATCGGGGCGGAAAGCGGGGTAGCGACGTCCTGGCGGTTGGCGTTATCGGGAAGATTCCCCTTATTTTTCCGTCCGAGCCTCCAGATTTGGGGCAATAGAATAGGAATCAGCAAGCCCAAGACTGCGGTGAGGAGGATTAAAAGATAACTCGGCCAGCGGGTGGGCATCATGATTCTAAGTTGTTGGTCCCATTGAAAAAACGTACTGAAGCAGCCATACAGAGTCAACGGTGATAGCCTCGAGTTCCACTCTTTCAATTTTGCGGTCGTTTCGTGATTTGACCGACCCGATCCACGTGACGGGTTTAACGCGGGGCTCTCGGGCTTTGCTCCTCGCAAACTGGGTTCGATCCAACCCGGGGGAGTCGCTTCTCGTCGTATGCGCGACGAATG
>JANXTV010000462.1 GCA_025352185.1 Oligoflexia bacterium | reverse complement strand
CCGGCGACCGCGAGGCGCGCCGGTTAGCCACCCCCGCCGACAACCGCTTCGCCGATGTGTGCGCCGCGCTGGAGCAACTGGGCGCGCGCGCCGAGCCGGCGGTGTACCACGATGATTTTTGCGCCGAGGTCTTTCGTGTCTTTCGCGGTCGGGCTCGAGAGCCCGCCGTGGAAACTGATCGCGGCGATCACCGGAGCGTGGGCCCGGGCCGCCTCTAAGGCCACGGTGCCTCCGAAGCAGTAACCCATGACCGCGATTCGTTTCGAGTCGACGTTCGGAAGTTTAGAAGCGGTTTCAATCGCGGCGAGAATCCGTTTCCGCATGAGCGGTCGATCCGACTTATACCGAGTCGCCAGTTTACCCGCCTCGTCCATATCTTTCGCGCGGACACCTTTTCCGTAAATATCCGCGGCGAACGCGACGTAACCCAGTTCGGCAAGCATTCGCGCCCGCATCTTAGCGTAGTCTCCCAAGCCCATCCATTCGTGCACGACAACGATCGCCGGAGTATTTTTCGTGACGGTCTTCGGTTCGGCGAGGAAACCTTCGAGCACCGTGTCGCCCTCTCGGTATTCGACGACTTTTTCGGTGATGGCCGCTTTAGCGGGTGGCGTCGTACCGGCGAGGGCAGGGACGATCGAAAGGAGCGAAAGGGGGATGGCGCTTAAACAGAGTTTCATGAGTGGAGTCTCCAGGGTGGGTTAATCTTCGGGGAAGCTATCCAGAATTCCTGCGGACGGCCAGAAGATTTGAGTTGTCCAGAGGCGCCCGGAGGAGGACGCTGTTTAAAGAAGTTTAAATATTTTATCTCGAAGAGGACTGTCCCATGATGAAGAACGTTTCCCGTCTTTTAGTAATTTCGATTCTAACTGCTTTCACCGTGACCTGTCTCCCGATCACCGATGCTTCGGCCGGAGTGAAGGGTCGCCACGCCCACCGTAAAGAGCGCCGTAAAGACCGCCGCGCCCGCCGAAAAGAACGCCACCAAGGGAATACTTCTTCGGCACCGGCCGCGGTCGATTCCGCGCCGAAGTCTGAGTAATTTTTAGAGCTGATCGCGAAATTCTTTTTCGGCTACGTCCGAAAGGGGATTCGCCGGAATCTCGAGATCGGCCGCGACCTTTACCGGTTTAGCGGCCGCGAGATCTTTCTCGTACGCCTCCCGCATCGTGAGCGCCGTTTCTTTATGGAAAATCACGTTCGCCGATTCTCCCTCGTAGCGGAGGGACCGCGGATGGAGATTATAGCTCATGACGAAGAGGAGTTCGTCATCGAAGATGGCGAATTTACTGTGGAGCGTATCGCCCTGCTTTACGAAGATTTCCACGCCGTAAGGAAGTAGCTCGGCGAGACTGTGTAGAATTGGAATACTCACGATGGGCTCGTCGACACTCCGGGCCGAGTTCGTAAAGATACGGACTTTCACGCCGCGGGCGCGGGCGCGCACGAGGGCGTCCTTAATTCCGGGTGTGAGGATGACGTAGGCGTTTGAGATGTCGATCGATTTCGTCGAGGCTTCGATGGATTTCAGGAGCGCGAGGTAAATCGGATCGTACCCGGCCGCGTTCGGAGTGTGGTCGAGGATCGCCATGATCGGACCCTTTGCGTTTTTCACTCGTTGCTCGGTGCGAGCTTTTTTCTTATCGATCTTTAAGTCGTGATACTTCTGGGCGTGTTCGGTGTCGTCGGCCGCGAGGCGATCGAGCTGTTCGTTCCACAGGTCGGCGAAACGGCGCGCGTTCTTTCGCACCCCCGGGCCGGAGTAGACGATATCGGTATCCCGCCACTTCGGGGAGTCCGGTTTAGTCCCCATATGGAGATAGTCGTTCCCGAAATTTCTGCCGCCGGCCAGGGCTTCGCCCGTACCGAGTTCGGCGTCCACGACCAGAAATTTTCGATGCTGGCCGAAGTACGGATTCTTCTTCGAACGCCATTCAATCACGGGCACCCCGGCCGCCCGGAGTTTCGCGATCGACTCGCGGTAACCCACGCGGTCCGCCGTCTGACCATCGACCATGATCTTTACGTCGATCCCGTCGTTATGGCGCTTAATCAGGAGATTCGCGAAATGTTCACCCGCTTCGTCTCCGTAGAGAGCCCAAGTCATCACGTGAATACTTTTCTGCGCGCCGTTGATCATCCGTTCGCGTTCGGAGACCGCTTCCGGCGCTTCGTTCAGGATCTTGATTTCGTGTCCCGCGATGAAGTCAGCCCGCGCGACGTTTGAAAGTTCAGTTAAAAAGTTCGCGTCGCCGATTTTTGATTTGCCGGAACTCTCGATGATTTTTGCCTGTTCCGCGGCGAGATCGGTCCACGGTTTAAACGCGCCTTCCATCCCGAGTGGGGAAAGGCCACGCGAAATGAGTTCTGCGTCGATCAGTCCGTAGAACTGCGCGACGATTTCGGAATCATTTCCGGGAATTGCCGGAAACTTTGGATTTTTACGGGCTTCCGAGAGGGCTTTCGCGAGTACGGGCTTTAAAAGTCCCTCATCGCGGAGATCGCGAAGCGTAAAAGCGAGTTCGGCTTCGATCCCGCCGACGTCGCTTTTTCCGGTGACGAAATAGTGGGTGAGACTCTCGACCCGCTTCTTGAGAACGGGATTCGTCTTACACTGCGCCTCGATATCCTTAATCCAGTCCGGAATGGGATAGAGGAGCGTGTCGCATTTTGCGTTCGCGAGGAGACGCGGAAGGTCCGCGAGTTTGCCCGCTCCCGCCGTTCCCGTGAGTGCTCCACTGAGTAAGATAGAAAGGGCGGCCAGGGCGGTGGCCTTTGAAAAGTTGATTGGGTCACGCTTCCGTACGAATGCCATGCTGAGCTTTTCGGCTTTTCGGGGCGGGTTCCTAAATGGAGAAAGCGACGGCTTTTTGGCGGAAGGCGACTGGACGGAGGGCGCCGATCGCTTCGAGCCTAAGAATAGGGCGACTTCGGGCCCTATTCGTGAGACTTTGCGGAAAATGATGCTGAACCACCCCGCGACTTCGTTTCCGAAAGATAAAATTAAGGTTCTCCTCCTCGAGAACATTCACGCGAACGCGACCGACCTCTTCCAAGCCGAAGGTTTCCAGGTCGAAAACGTTAAGGGAGCGCTTTCCGAAAAGGAACTCATCGAGCGGATCGCAAACGTCCACCTCCTCGGGATCCGGAGTAAGACCCACGTGCCCGATGCGGTGATTGCGGCGGGGAAGCACCTCCTCTCGGTCGGCTGTTTCTGTATCGGTACGAACCAAGTGGAAATCGCCGCCGCGAATCGGCGCGGAGTGCCCGTTTTTAATGCGCCCTTCAGTAATACCCGCAGCGTTGCGGAGATGATTATCGCGGAAATTATTTTCCTCTCGCGGCAGCTCGCGGATCGTTCGAAGGAAGTCCACGAAGGCGTTTGGAAAAAAGTCGCGAATCACTGTTTCGAAGTGCGTGGGAAAACGCTCGGCATCGTCGGTTACGGACACATCGGGAATCAGGTCGGCGTGCTGGCGGAGAGTCTCGGGATGCGCGTAATTGCGTTCGATATCGCGTCGAAACTTGCGATCGGAAATACGCGGACGGCGGGGAGTCTGACGGAACTGCTTGAAAACTCAGATTTCGTCACGCTCCACGTCCCGGAAACTCCGGGTACGAAAAATATGATCGGGGCGGCCCAGATCGCGAAGATGCGAGACGGGGCTTACCTCCTGAACGCTTCGCGCGGAACCGTCGTCGAGATCGATGCCTTATCCGCGGCTTTAAAGTCGGGGAAACTCGGAGGCGCGGCCGTTGATGTATATCCAGAGGAGCCATCCGGAAACGACGGAAAATTTGTTTCAAAACTCCAGGGCCTGCCGAATGTCATCCTCACTCCGCACGTCGGAGGTTCGACGGAGGAAGCGCAGGCGAATATCGGTAAAGAAGTCGCGGGATCGCTGATTCGTTTCATGAATGAAGGCGCGACGCCGAGCGCGGTGAATTTCCCGCGGGTGGACGTGCCGGTCGTCGCGGGTTCGCACCGAATTTTAAACGTCCACCAAAACGTCCCCGGCGTGCTGAAGGATATCAATAAAATCGTGTCCGATCTAAACGCGAACATTCGCGGTCAGGTCCTGTCCACGGATAACGATATCGGTTACCTCGTGATGGATCTCGACCAAAACGTATCCGGTTCGGTTCGCGACGCGATCGAAGGATTGAAAACGAGTATCCGTACCCGGATCCTCTTTTAATCGAAGATTTTTCCGGGATTTAAAATTCCCTGAGGGTCGAACACTTTCTTAATTTTCCGGAAGAGTTCGATTTCGGCCGGCGTGCGAGTGAAGGAAAGAAATTCTTTCTTCAGTAAGCCGATACCGTGTTCGGCGGAAATGCTTCCGCGGTGTTTCCGAACCAGTGTGAAGAGATCCCGGTCGACTTCCTTTGTCCGTTTTCGGAATTCGGCCACTTCCCATGCATCGGGCTTCATCACGTTAATATGGAGGTTCCCGTCGCCGATATGCCCGAATACGCAGACTTCGATGTCCGGGTAATTTTTTCCGAAAAACGAATCGAGTTCCGCGCAAAAGCCTCCGAGCTCCGCGATCGGGAGGCACACGTCGTTTTTATGGGGGAGTCCGGTCGAGGCAAGCGATTCAGAAATGCCTTCGCGCAGTCTCCAAAATTCCTCGGCTTCGCGTGGATTCTGCGCCTGGGTTCCGTCCGTCACGATCCCGGAAACCAGGATCGACTCGAGCCATTCTTCGGTGAGACCTTCCTGCTTCGGCCGTTCGATTTCGAGCAGAACGTAGTGGGAGGAGGGAGCGGAAAACGGAGGCCGGGCGCCCAAGTGTTTCGTGACGCGCGCGAGGCAGTGGTCGGTAAAAAACTCGAACGCTTGGAGGGTGAGCGGCGAGGCCCGGGCCCGCTTAAAGAATTCGAGCACGGCACCAGATCGGGTACGGCAAAGAGGAAGACGTCCTCCTCGCCGGGGAGGGGAGCTAGTTTTAGGGTGGCCTCGGTAATGATTCCGAGCGTGCCTTCGCTCCCGATAAAGAGCTGGCGTAGATCGATTCCGGTATTATTTTTTTCCAGCGCTCCGTTTAATTCGAGGATGTCGCCGTTCGCGGTGACGACCTGGATTCCGAGGACCCACTGCCGCGTGAGTCCGTACCGGATCACGTTTACGCCGCCCGCATTCGTCGCAATGTTCCCGCCGACCTGACTGCTGCCCTTCGATGCGAAGTCCACGGGCCAAGTGAGGCCTTCGGGCTTACAGTGATGGTGAATCGCTTCGGTGATCGCTCCGGCTTGGACCCTTAAAGTCCGGGCCATGGCATCGACTTCTCCGATATGGGTCATCCGCTTTAGGGAAACGACGAGTTCTTTTTTCGCCGCGACCGCGCCGCCCGCTAAGCCCGTGCGCCCGCCCGAAGGAACGACCGAAATCCCATATTCAGAACAGAGGCGGAGCAGCTTCGATACATCTTCGGTCGTACGGGGAAACGCGACGCAGAGGGGATCGGGAGCAAAGTTTTTCGTCCAGTCCTTCCCGTACTCGATCAGTTCACTCCGTTCGCGAGTGATGAAGTCGGGTGGGAAAGCGGTTTCTAAAGCGTTTAGAAAGAGGGTGGTTTCGGCCATGGACACCTCCGACGTTACCTGCGTTCGAGCCGTGAGGATAGACTCTATTTTACTTGGGGGAACGCGGAGAATAAGAGAGGATTCACCTCGAATGATATCAACCATGGATGGTCTGATGCGACTTCTGCTGATGAGTATGCTTTCTCTTTTCGTGCTGACCACCGCGGGGGCTCAGC
>JANXTV010000414.1 GCA_025352185.1 Oligoflexia bacterium | reverse complement strand
GGTGAAAGGCGATATCCCACGGTGATGTAAGCGCCGTCGTTTTAGCGGGGAGAGCGCGGCCACTCTTCTTCCCGCCAGGTTTACCCGTTCCGGCAATCGTCGTCACCGTCTTAGTCCGCAGGTCCACGCGGCGAATCGTGTGGTTTGCGGTGTCGGCTACGTAGAGATAATTTTTCGTGACGGCGAGACCCTGCGGGAGCCTAAAACGGGCGGAACTATATCCCCCATCGACGTTTCCGGGCTCACTACTCTTCCCGATGCGAAAGGCAGGTTTTAATACGGCGGGTTTCTTCGGATCCCAAGAGTAGGCCGCGATCTGGTGGTGGCTCGAGTCAGAAACAAAGAGGAGCTTCGCATTTTCTTCGTAAACGAGTTTCGATGGGTAGAAAAGCTCACCCTTCGCGATTTTTTCCCGCTCGAGCTCGATCGGAATCGAAACTTTCGCACGGTTCTTAAACGAACGCTTCAAACCCGCAATATCCTTCCGAAGCTCAGCTTCGTGTCCCTCGCCGGTATAGGTTTTGGCAACTTCGCCATTCGGTTGAAGGAGTACCAGCGTCGGCCAGGAGCGAACATCGAATGCACGCCAGATTCGAAAGTCCTTATCGTTCACCACGGGGTGTTCGATCCCGTAGCGGAGAATGGCTTGGCGGATGTGGTCCGTATCTTTTTCATTATCAAATTTCGCCGAGTGAACCCCCACCACGAGAAGGTCGTCTTTGAATTCTTTCTCGAGGCGCGCCAGTTCGGGTACGACGTGCATGCAATTAATGCAGCAGTAGGTCCAGAAGTCGATGAGGACGATTTTATCCCGGAAGTCCTCGGGTTTCAGTGCCCGCGAAACGTTCAACCACTGAGTTCCCGGAGTCGCGAGAGTGAAGTGAGAAATGGACGGGATATATTTCAGGGGAGCCGTAGTGGGAACGGGCACCGGCTTTTCCGCCGCGGAGAGGGAAACCAGCGGCATCCAAAGGGCGATTCCGGTGAACAAATTCACGAAGAAGGATCGGGTCTGAGGGTGTCTCATGGCTTGATTCTATCTGAAGCGGGTGCCTTAATAGAATACAAATGAGACGATTTTTCTCCTGGTTACTAGTCCTCGGGACACTCCTCGGGTGCTCGGTGCGGTACTTCCCCATTTTCCCCCCGGTTCGCCTTCTTTGGCAACTTCAGCTCGTCTGTGGGGAGCTCGGTCTGCTCTTGGCAATCCCCCTACTTTTAGTGGCGTTCAGTGGGACGTTTGACGGGGCGAAAGACCGGATCCTCTCCTCTGCGGCCGCGTTTGCTCTGGCACTTGCCTTACTCCCCGTGGTCGAACTGCTCGCCCAGGAGCGTAACTGGATCTGGGACCTCCACTACTCGCACCAATCGAAACCAGTTCCAGACCCTAGTTTTCCGAATCCCTATAACCTCGATGCTTCCGACTCCCTCTTTACGTTCCGTGAGTTTTTTAAAATACCGGAAACGGCGACTCCCGTTCTCGAGAACTTTGAATCTAAAGACGGAGGTAAACTTGAAGTTTATATCTACTCTCCGGTGGGTGAAAATGCGCGGATCTCGCCGCAAAAACCCTGGATCCTTTCGATCCACGGTGGGGGCTGGGATAGCGGAAAACCGAATGACCTCGACGCGACTTATTCCGCGTTCCTAAAAGCCGGTTATACGGTGATCGCGCCCACGTACCGCTTCGCTCCTACCTATACGTGGCCGAAGCAGCTCGAAGACATCGAAACTGCATACGCGTGGATTCGCAAAAATGCGGGACGCCTATCCATCGATCCCGAGAAGTTCTGGATCTTCGGTCGTTCCGCGGGCGCTCAGATCGCCTTAAAATTCGCCTATAACTTTAAGGTAAACCCAGAAGACGCGAAACCCATCCGCCCGCGCGGAGTGATTAATCTATACGGACCGAGTGATTTAGAGTTTGGTTACCGATGGAGTTTTCTCCGCGATGTCTTAAATTCGCGCGAACTCATGCAAGCATTCACGGGAAAGACACCCGATAGCGGGCCCGAAGTCTATGCCTCCGCTTCGCCTCTAAACGACGTCACGCGGGATTCGCCGCCGACACTTTCCCTCTATGGGCGCGCCGATCCGCTGGTCTGGTATCGGCACGGGCAGCGACTCCACCAGCGGCTAATCGCGAATGGGGTGAGATCGACGCTCATCGAACTCCCTTGGGGAACGCATGGATTCGACTTCCTGCCGAATACTCCGGGAGGACAGATTACGGTGAATGCGATCCTCAGGTTCCTAAAAGAAACTGACGGTAAGTAGGCCCCAGTTACGGCTAGCCCAGTGACCCAGTTACGGCTTCCATTCATAGCGGCCGGGCGAAGCCCGTCCATCCATGAATGGGGGCCTACTTACTAGGGTTACCCGCCTGCGCCGGTGCGTTCGAACTTAAACGGATAGCCGACCTGGACGACGCCGCCTTGGGGAACCGGGAAATCGATGCGCTTTAGCACTCCGATCACACACCGCTCGACGTTCGCATTTCCCATGGTTGAATTCGCGATTCCGGCTTCGGTCACTCGACCCGCGGATCCGATCACGAAAGTCGTCTTAATCGAACCCCGCAGATTCGGGAATCCGGCGTTCACTTCTTTTTCGTAACAGTAACGGAACGCATCTTTGTGCGCTTCGATCGCCGCCGCAATCGCGGATAGGTCCATCGATCCGGACACGACACCCTCGCCGTCTCCACCCATGCGGAGAGCAACGCGTGAACTGCCACCGATCACTCCCGAACCTTTGCCGGCCGCGCCGAGTCCGGTGCCCACGCGTCCGCCGCCCCGTCCTTTATCCGCGAGTCCGCCGAGGCCCTCGGCGTCTCCGCCTCCGCCCTTACCCTCTCCGGATAGCGCTTGTCCGCCTTTACCGAGGGTCGAAAAGTTTCCGAATCCTTGGAGTTCCGAACCGCCGGAACCGAATTTAGTTTCGGTATTTCCGAGAATATTTTTCACCGAGTTCGCCGCGCCCTTTAATAGGTCGACGTTTCCTTGGTCTTGGACCTGGGAAGCGCCGCCGCCCCGACCCTTACCCCCCTGCGGAGAGGGTCGCTTCGCAGCCTGCTGGTGATCCTTTGCCGGCTTCGCCGTTTTCGATCCCCGCTCTCCCGCCGCGCCTTTCGCTTTCGCGCCGGCACCTTCCTGGGCTTCATTTTGCGCTTGGGCCGACTTTCCGCCCTTCACGTTCTTATCCACGACGTTCTTATTCACTTCGATTGTCTTCGCTTCTTTTGGCTTCACCTTGTTCGGCTGAATTTCGACTTTTACCGTCTTTTTTGGCTCCGGCTCTTTCGGCGTCTCCGGCTTTTTCACTTCGACCTTCGGCGCGGGTGGAACCGGTGGCGGTACCACTTTCTGGACTACGGGCTGGTAAATGATCGTCGCGAGACGTTCCGGCAGCTGCTCGACTTCGATGTTCTTATTTAACTCGACGTGCATCGCGGTGAAAATAAAGGCGCCGGTCAGTGCGAGCGAAACGAAAAGAACGCGGGCCATGAAGGGATCCCGCTCGAGAATACGGCGCGCTTTTAATTTCGGAGGGGCCGCCGTGTAGGAAAAGTAGAAGTCGATATCGCCTACTTTTAACTTCGCGAATTCGTTCTTTCCTAAATTCAGCGTGTTCGAACCCGTCACTTGTTTAAACTGCTCAATCGAGAGCAGCTGGCCCTGACGCTGAATGACACCGCTCATACTCGGGTCGAGTGCGAGCGAATACCCGTCGCCCGATCGCGCAGCGATCGGATAGAGGGGGGATGACAGAGTCGAAGGAATCGGAAAATCGGCTTTACGATCGGTACCCAGGGTGACCGTATTTTCGTCGACGAAATGCTGAACGTCGAGGATCGTCGAAGACCAGGACATCACGGCTTCGAGCGCCTGCTTCGAAGTCGGACGGTAATCAAAAATTTCGTATACGTCGCGCTCGTCCTGCAGGAGTAACGGGCGTAAGTCTTCCTTTTCATCGACGATGCGCTGGCCATAGGAAGCGGCCTTCGCCTTTTCCCCACCGGCCGAAATCACATTCGGATCCTCAACCGCGAACTTCAGACGGAAACGACCGATCGTGAGCTCGTCGCCCGTTTTTAGCGAGGCCGTCACGTGCTTCGTACCGTTAATGAATACGCCGGTATCCGATGCGAGGTCGAAGATCGTTGCGCGCGGACTGCCATTCGCGTCGGTCGAAATCTCAATTACGGCGTGG
>JANXTV010000357.1 GCA_025352185.1 Oligoflexia bacterium | reverse complement strand
GTGAAAGCAGGTGCCCCCGATCCGGGCGCGCCCGAAGCGATGCCCGTCGCCTCCGAACAAAAACCGGGCGCCCGCCGCGCGAGCGCCGCGAAACCGTCGGCTCTAAACGGCCGGAGCGAATGGGCGGCCATCTTTTCAATGGGGATGAACCTTTCACCGAAAGGTACCGCGACGACCACGATTTCCAGCGCGAGCACGTCGAGTGATTTGAAATTTAAGAACTCGATCGCCTTCATGGGCGGAGCGTCCTACCGTTTAAAACCAAACTTCCGGCTCAGCGCGGAGATCGGTCTTTCCCAACTCACGCAAGATACGTCCACCGGGAACGAAACTTCGTATTTCGACATCCAACCCGAATTTATGTTCCGCGCCGGGACGAATACCGAGATTCACGTAGGCCCGGCGCTGGGGCTTTTCTTCTTTTCTCAGAATACCGAGACCAATGCCCTCTTTACGATTAAACAGCAGAGCGCGTCTTCGGTTCTCCTCGGGCTCGACTTCGGGGCTGACTACGCGATCACGAGCCAGTTCGACCTCGGCCTCTTCGTGCAGTACATGAAACCCGGGTCGATAAAGATCACTTCCACCCAAATCTCGAATTCGGCCAGCGTCGAAACGACGATTTCGGCCAGCTATTCTATTCTGGGAGCCCGGTTCACCATCCACTTTTAGGGGTGTCCCGGACGACACAGAAGCTAAGTCCGCGAATCTTTCCCGGGATTCCCATTTCTTAAAATGTGAAAATAAATTCAGATTTCTACTTGTAATTCCTGACCGTTTTGGTAACCTAATTTCAGTAGCAAACACCAATAATAAGAAGGACGTACGCGATGAGAGAAGCCTTTAGCTTCCCTGTCTACGACAAGATTCTGGAACTTTTAGTCTGTGAGCACGGACCCCCGAAAGCGAAATAGCGCGAGCAAGTCCGGACGTTAAAGGACCTTGCGGAGCTCGCGAGCTGGCGATTCTTCTGTTCGCGACAGAGGACTGCGATCAGCCAAGCACGGGGACGGATCTTTGATCAGATCAACACCCAAACATATATCTAAAAATTAAATAAGCTAAAACTGTGTGCAGGTGAGGTCCCGACGGGAGTCGGTCTCAACGAGGAGGGTGATAAGCCTACCCCGGCCGCGTGACAGGTAAATAATAGGTGGACCTTCTGAGCGTCCGCCAGTCTTCGGGAATCTTACCGAGTACGACAAAATTGGGGCCCGAGAGCTGATCAGCTCTTCGGGCCCCACGTTTTTTTAGCGTTTGAACGTAGGGTTTGAACGTTCGCGCGACTTCCCTCACAGTAGTTCCCATGGAACTTCTTATTGTCGGCGCCGGAGCCGTAGGCTCGGTTTACGGAAATTTTATTACTCATGCGACCCCTTCGGATCCGGTGCGCGTGACCTATCTCATTAAACCGAAGCACCGAAAGTCTCTCGAGAACGGTTTCAATCTCTATTACTGGAAGGGCCGAAAGCCCACGACGATCCAGTTTAAAGAATTCTCCGTACTCGACTCGTTCGAAGCAGTCGCCGCGAAAAAATTCGACGCCGTCCTGATCACCCTCCCTTCGGATAAGATGCGCGACGATGTCTGGCTCGATTCGCTCTTAAAAGCCGTAAAGACGGCGCAGATCTGGAGCCTCCAGCCGAATTTAAATGACCGAATTTTTATCCGTGAACGCATGAAAGTGGCGGGAATTTCTGACCCCTCGAACCGCCTCGTTTTCGGCAGCATCCCGATCATTAGTTACCTCGCACCGATGCCCGGGGAAACCTTCAGTGAACCCGGCTACGCGTTTTATATTCCGCCCGGATCTAAGGCGGCCTGGAGCTCGGAATCACCCGTGGAGGCCGGGAAAGTAGCCGACGCTTTCACGGCGGGAGGGCTTCCTTCGAAAGTAACCGACGAGAAAGATTCGAGCGGCATTCTTCCCGAGTCGCTCCTCCGTAGTCTCGTCGCTGGGCTAGAGCTCAGCGAATGGTCGCTCGATCGCCTTTTAAACGGCCCGAACCTTTCGCTCGTAACGTCAGGAATCCGGGAAATGTCCGCCATCCAAGCGAAAATCGCAGGAATTAAAGACCCCTCGAGCACGATCGCCGGAAGACTCCTTTCGTGCGCGTTCGGCGTAAACTCCGCGATTCGCCTGGCGAGACTAGTGCTCCCATTTGATCTCGAGTCCTTCCTCCGCGTCCACTTCACGAAGGTCGATGGCCAGATGCACCTCGGGATTGACGAAATGATCGAGGCCGGAAAAAAACTCGGACTCACCACCGCGAGCCTGAAGCTCCTCCGCGGGCGAAAGGCTTCGTGAGAATGCGTGAGCAAATATAGTTTTATGAAAAAATACCAAGTCGTCCTTTTCCTGGATGCCCTCGCTTTGATCGGTTTTGGAATCTCTTTCTTTGTTTCACCCCACGGGATGACCGGTACCTTCGGCATCACTTTATCGGGGACGGATGCCGTAGCGGATGTTTGCGCAGTTTATGGCGGATTAGAAC
>JANXTV010000327.1 GCA_025352185.1 Oligoflexia bacterium | reverse complement strand
GCAAATCGAGATCGACGGTCAGTTTTTCTCCCGCTTCCAGAATCCCATCACGGATGGACTCGACGATTTCGAGCTTTCCGAGACGAACGGGGAGCCGAACGAATTCCGCCGCCTCGTCCGCCCGAGCCCGCTTAATCGTCGCGGCTGCGTAGTTCGGATATTTCGCCCGGTATTCGGAATCTTTTCCGGAAGCGTAAGCTTCCTGGTAGATCGCTCCGGTCCGTTCGGCGAGGGCTTTCGATTTTGCGGCCTGGTAGTGCGTATCGTAGTGAGCCGCGTAGCTCGCTTCGTAGGCCGCGGCGGAGGCCGCATTAAACGAATCGTGGTAAACGTGGTTATAGGTATCATTATAGATCCGGTTATAGACCGTTTGGTACGATTCATCGTAACCGCGGCGGTAGCCGGCATCAAAGTCCGGCCGGTAGTCGGCGGCGCGGGCGGCCCCGCAACCTTGCGCCTTCCACGTGGCAAACTGTTGGTTATACGCAAGGGTGTAAGTCGCGATGTATTCCGATTTAAATGTCGAGAGGAACGCGGTCTCGTAAGCCGGCCGGTAGTCGTCCGTACATTTCTCAAACTCACTCTTCGGAGCCGGCACGTCGGACGGACGGCCCGAAGGTTCGGCTTGAACCGTATTCGACGGTTTTGGCATAGCACTTACGGAAGAAGAATTCGCCGCGAGCGACACGGTCGACGCGTTTGCTTTACAGTAAGTGAGCGTACGTTCCGCGGACTGGTCGGGTTTTACGTTCGGGATGGGCGGGTCGTTGGGATTTAGCGGCGGCTGATTTCCATTTCCGGGTCCATGGCCCGTCGCGAACAAAGCGGAAAACCGCGTCGACGCGGGAAGATTTGCGGAGAGCTGCGCGGAAGAGGAACCCACGCGTATCGTCGTTTCGCTGCGAATTGCTTCGGCCATGCGTTCGGCGCGGTACTGCTCGCGGGCGGGAGTATATTCAGTTGCTTCCGCGACCTTTTTTGCTTCGGCATCTCCGGCGATTTTTCCGTCGGCCATACCGCGGGCGGCGGCGTCGGTCGTCGCGGCTTCGCGGATGCCGTCGGCAGTTCCCAGCGGAGTCGCGTCGATGTTCGACTGGCGATCCGACCGGACATCCCCATCCGCTCTTCCTTCGGTATCTCCGCGTGCCTGGCCATCGATCGATCCACGGTTTGTGCCTTCGTCGCGCGCGCGGGCGCTCCCATCGATGTCTCCCTGGCGTTCTCCGCGGCGAAGCGCGTCCTGTCGCATTTCTGCGGCGCAAACTCCGAACCCTTCATTATAGCCCATCTTCTTTCCATCCTCGAGACCGTTCAGACGCCCGAGTCGTTTCGCTTCACCGGTCGAATCGAGGGCTCCCTGTGACTTTCCGGCGGCGGCGTAGTCTGGAGGCGGTGCGGCGATCGTGAGGGTCGTCGAAAGAAGAAGGATCGTGGCAATGGAATGATGGATGGCCGAATCGGCCCTCCGGGGACGGCGGGTAGAACGTTTCATAAAATCTCCTCTCAAAGAGATCAAGGCAGGCGGTGGGTCTGGATTTTTCGACTGGACGTCGGGGCCGCGGATGATCGGAATCCGCTGCTTTCCGTTTAGCAATCCCGGGGCCAGGATTGACAAGGCGCATGACCCCGGAGAGGTCGTTGAAAAGGTTCAGCTTTTCTAGGAAAGGGCCATTTTTACGGGTTTTTTAGACCGTGGTCATTCGGAAACCGGTGCGGAGCGGCACTAGTTCTAATCTATGCGGGCCGGACCCAGTGGCAGTTATATCCGTCCGGATGTTTCTGAAGGTAGTCCTGGTGCTCCAGTTCCGCGTCCCAGAATTTCACGGCCGGTGTGATGACGGTCGCTACCGGACGTTTCCATTTCCCGGACGCATCGACTTCGGCCTTCTTTTTTTCGGCCGCGAGACGCTGGGTCTCTGACTCGTAGAAAATCGCCGAGCGGTACTGAGTCCCTACATCATTCTCCTGCCGATTTAACTGGGTCGGGTCATGAAGGCGGAAAAATAGGTCTAAAAGTGATTCAAACGTGAGCACGCTCGGGTCAAACTCGATTCGAACGGCTTCGGCGTGGCCCGTTTCGCCGGTCTTTACGTGAACGTATTTCGGATTTTCCAGGCCACCGCCGCAGTAGCCGACCGTGGTCGTGAGGACGCCCGGGAGGTCGCGGAGAATCTGCTCCACCCCCCAAAAACATCCGGCGGCGAGTACGGCAATTTCCCGAGCGGGGCTTTCGGTCTTCATGCGGCAAGATTTATATAAAAGCGTCAAACTATCAACCCTATTGGCGTCCGAATCGGGGTGGGTCCCGAAACGGGCTAAATCCTTACTTCCTAATTTCCGATAGATCGGTACGATATTTATATCAGGCAGTGCTTCCCAGGACGGGGAGTGGCCAGAAAACTCGAATGGAGAAATACTCGATGCTACGGATGAAAAAGAATTTTATCGGACTCGCGATCCTCGCGACGATTTTTTCGGGGTGCCAGTCGGCCCCAAAAGTCGCGAATAATAACCCTTATGAAGCGGACGACATGAGCGAAGAGCTCTACTTCCCGGGATACGATACCGGACGGAATCCTGCTTCCGTCGTCGAACCGATTTTTAAAATCGTAAGTAAAGCGATCGAGAAGACCGTAGCCGAAAGTGCCGATAAGGCCGCGACGAAATACCTCGCTAAGGATTTCCAGAAGTTCGCTTCGAAAGAAGCGCGCGAAGCGCTGGCCTCCGCGAAGGGCTCGAAGAACGAGTGGGTACAGTGGGCGAAGAGCGAAAAGATCGATCTCGTGGGTAAGGACGGAAAGACCCGGAACCTCACGAAAGAAGAACTCGAGCGGATGCCCGAGAATCTCATGGGTAAAATCGCCGAGAAATTCATGGCTCGCGAAGACATTAAGACTTTCCCGGAACTCGCGAAATACAGCGGGAAGAATTTTAAGGACTACGCCGATATCGCGAAAAACGATATGCGAAGCGTAAAGGG
>JANXTV010000267.1 GCA_025352185.1 Oligoflexia bacterium | reverse complement strand
GATCGTCGATGCCGACGAAGCGTCCGAAACCTTTCGTCCGGAAGTCATAAAAAAACTCGGGGACCTCGGTCTCACCGGCGTCGCGGTACCCGAAGTTTTCGGCGGAGCGGGACTCGGTTATTCCGAGTACTGCGTCGTGATCGAAGAACTCGCACGGGTCTCCTGCTCCTACGCCATCTCGGTCGCCGTCACCGGCCTGCCCCAGATGATCCTCGCCGATGCGGGAACCGAAGAGCAGAAAAAGAAATATATCCCGAAGTTAGCGAGCGGAAACGGAATCGGATCTTTCGCTCTCTCGGAAGCATCCAGTGGATCCGATGCGGGCTCACTCCGTACAACCGCGAAACTCGTCGGAGACCACTACATCCTGAACGGCACGAAACTCTGGATCACCCAGGCCGATGTCGCCGAAACGATCCTCCTCATGGCCCGAACGGGCGAGGCGGGATCCTCCGGTGTTTCTGCCTTTATTATCGAAAAGAACACTCCCGGCGTCCGCTGCAGTAAGCGTGAAAAAAAGATGGGGTTAAACATCTCGCATACGATGGAAGTCGTGCTCGAAAACGTGAAGGTCCCCGCCTCGAACCGTATTGGGCCCGAGGGCCAAGGCTTTAAGGTCGCGATGAACGCGCTAAACGGCGGAAGGATTACCATCGCGGCGACTGCCGTCGGGATTGCGCGCGGAGCGCTCGAAGTTGCCGTCGCGCACGCGAAGGAACGGGAACAGTTCGGGAAACCGATCGCGGAATTTCAGGGCGTGGGTTTCATGCTTGCGAATATGGCGACGAAGTTAGACGCGGCCGATCTCCTCGTCCGCCGCGCGGCCGCGCTCCGGGACGCTAAACTCCCGTACGCGACCGAAGCCTCGATGGCGAAACTTTTCGCGACCGACGCCGCAATGGAGATCACGACCGACGCCGTCCAAATCCTCGGTGGATCGGGTTATACTTCCGACTTTCCGGTCGAGCGATTTATGCGGGAAGCAAAAGTTCTGCAGATTGTGGAAGGCACAAACCAAGTCCAACGCGTGATCATCGCCCGGGCTCTGACGAAGTAAATCTTCTCGGGCGCTCAATAAATCACTACGACCTAATCCCGTAGCGCACAATCCCGCATGGGTGGGCAGGGCGCGACCGCACAGTGCACTTCGATTTCCACGCATTCCTGCCCGGCGGGGCAATTATTTTCGGGACATTTTCCGACGATGCTCCCCGCTCCGCTCGTTGGAAACTGGGAACGCTTGCGGGGGGCAAAGGGATTTCCGTTGGGAGATCCGGTCTTCGGTGACGGGGGATGCGTGAGGGTCGATGAAACGGATGCGCTCGGGACGGGCACGGGTCGACTCTTTGCACCCCCAATCGCCCGGCCGGGCGAGTAGACTAAACCGAGGAGCATCATTGTGCCGACTAAAAACCGTTTATTCATGGGGTCTCTTTCTGTCTGAGGACGGGGAGAAGGCGCCTTCCAGCGCCTGGATCACGAGTCTTTCGTGGAGCACTCGCCCGAATTCGGGGCGAAACACGAGCGATATTTCGTCGCGGTAACTCGGCAAACTTTCAAGTTTCCGTAACTTATAATTTCCGAGCGCTACTGCCCGGTCGGGAATGATTCCGTACCCGAGCTTCCGCTCGACCATGCGGCAAACGAGTTCGAGACTCCCCGTGGGTAGGAGCTTTAAGGGATGCCCCTTCCACTTTTTAAGGATCGACTGAGTCTGAAAGAGTTCGGGGTCGCAGATAACGGTGTCGGACTCCGTGAGGGCATCCGCGATCCATACCGACACTCGGTCTTCCGCGACTTTTTTTACGACACTGTCGGGAACTGAAACCGCGTTAATGATCACCCCGATATCGGTCTCGCCCTTCTGAATCGACGACTGGATGTTGCGCGAAAGATCATGTCGAAGTTCGACCCGGAAATCGGGGGATTTTGCTCGCAGTGAAGCGAGCGCCGCCGGAATACAGTACTGAGCCACCGTCGCGTGGCACCCGATCGTCACGACCCTTCCGGCGAATAAATTTTTCTGCAGGTTGGAGACCTCGAGCTCGGAGAGCGTGAGTAAAACCTTTTCCGCCTTCCGGAGAAAACTTCTTCCACTCGAAGTGAGCCGAATACCAGTTCGGGATCGGTAGAAGAACACCAGCCCCGAGTCAGATTCGAGTCGATGAATACTTTCCGAAAGGGCCGGCTGGCTGATTTCGAGTCTCCGGGCGGCCTGCATGATCGTCCCGTGACTACAGGTTTCCACGAAGTTTTCGATATCCCGAATTCGGTATTTCATAGGTAAATACCTATTATAAGGTAAGGCACCATCCTATTTTACATATGTACCGCCCCGTGGCAACTCTTATGGGGAAGGCGGAACTCCATGAAAACATTTATTCTAGTCCTCGCGGCCCTGAGCACCTCCCTTTCCTTCGCCGGTACGAAGCGTCTCATCTGCACGACGGGGAATACCTACGAATCGTTTCGCGCGGTTCTCGATGACGGCACCTACGAACCCGGTTCCGGATATTTTAACGTGAAAGACGCGGCGATTACGGATAACTACGCGACGGCGGATCTAAACTGCGTGGGCCACACCCTACCCGAAATCGTCTGCGTCGGATTTTGGTTTCGCACGTCGGGCGAAATCGTCGAGGTGTCCACCGCGAAGACGGGTGAAGCCGTAACCTCTTCCTATCGTCCCCTCGTGGGCAGTTATCACCTGAACGACGGCCCGTGGAAATGCACGACCGAAGCCATCGCCCCGCCGAAGCGCCCGACTCGGTTCTAAGGCCGAAAGGCCCAGTAATCTCACCAAGCATTCCTTCCGGCTCGATGCGTAAAGACTTGAAACTGCTCCACTTTTCCGATTACATTCCTTTCATGTCCATTACCGCCGCCCGTCTCGGATCTTCCCCCCTCATGCTCGACTGGTCGAGCATCGCCCGACCCGCAAAATCCCCTTCCGGATCCCCTGCCGCAGGTTCCCTCTTTTTCGACACCTGGGGGAAACTGAAGGCCAGATTCGCGAGTGGGGAAATCGGATTCTACGACTCAATCGTAAATCCGGCGGTCTCCGATATCGACGCATCGGAAAAACTCGCGAAAGAACTTTTGGCCTCTGGCCGCTTCTCCGACGCGCTCTTTCTCGGGATCGGGGGGAGCAGCCTCGGACCGATTTCGCTCCTTTCGGCACTGAAGCACCGGGCGAAGAAGGGACTGAAAATCCATTTCCTCGAAAATCCGGACCCGACCGAGTGGAAAGAAGCGCTCGCTGGATTAAACCCGGCGACGACCCTCGTGGTTCCCATTACGAAATCGGGTACGACCTTCGAAACCCTCGCGCAGTTTCTCCTCGCGCTCGAATGGCTCGGAATCGAACGGTGGAAGAGCCACACCGTCGCGATCTCCGACCCTACGAAAGGGGATCTTCGCGCCTTCGCAACCGAGCAGGGACTCTCGACCCTTTCGATTCACCCGTCGATCGGTGGGCGGTTTTCGATTTTCACACCCGTCGGCACGTTTCCCGGATTCCTCGCGGGCCTCGATATGCGCGAGTTTTTAAAAGGCTCCACCCAGGTACGCGATTGGTTCGAAAAAACCACGGTGGACGCGAAGTCCTGCGAGAAAAATGCGTTCTTCCAAATCGGAGCCGACTTAATCGCCCACGTCGAGCGGCGTCCGATCCATGTGATCATGCCCTACGCCACGGGTCTAAAGCAGTTCGGTGCGTGGTTCGTCCAACTCTGGGCGGAGTCGCTCGGAAAAGATCTGAAGGGGTTCACGCCCCTTTCGGCACTCGGGGCGGTCGATCAGCATTCGATCCTCCAGCTCCTCCGCGATGGTCCCGACGATAAAGTGACGTTCTTCATGACCGTCGACCAGGTGGAAGATGAAGTGAAAATTCCGTTC
>JANXTV010000262.1 GCA_025352185.1 Oligoflexia bacterium | reverse complement strand
CGGCCTCGAGTTTGATCTGAAGGCCCTGGGTTCAGTTTACTTTAAAAAGAAATGGGTCTTCGACCTCGGCGGCGGATGGACCTGGAACCAGAAGTCGGGCGAAAATACGGACCGTGGATTCGCTCGCGTCGTCACGAGGGGCGCGTTTATCGAAACCTCGCTTCGCTACGGAAGCTGGACCGGCTGGCAATACGGACCGGTCCTAAAATCCGTTCAGGTAGGCGACGTGGGACTTGGAAACGGACAGCTCGTAGATGCCCAAGCCCAAAAAGCCCTCCTCGCCGGAGTTCAAGTCTTCTACGAATGGCCGGAATCTAAATACCGAGTGCGAGTCGGCGGCCGGGCAATGACTGACTTAAATATCGATAACCGTACGGTGAACGTCATCCAGTTCGGTGTAGAGATCGGCTGGCCGATCACGCGCGAAGCGACCGGACCCCGTTACGCTCGACGTCCCGGAATCCAAATCATCCAGAAAGATCGCGCCTTAAAACGCGTGCGCATGGTCCTCGACGCTCGCCGGATCGAATTCGATTACGACCAAGCGACCCTGAGACCCGAAGCCGCCGCACGCCTCGCGCGCCTCGGTCAGTTCCTCGCGAAGTCGAAAGAAAACTGGGAATTTATGCGCATTGGCGGCCACACGGATGAACGGGGATCCGTGGAGTATAATCAAACCCTTTCCCAAAACCGCGCCGCGGCGGTGAAGAACGCTCTGATTGCCCAGGGCGTGGCGCGCGAAAAACTCGATTCCCGCGGATACAGCGAACTCCAGCCGCTCGATCTCGGACATAACGAACTGGCCTGGCAGAAAAATCGGCGCGTGGAATTCGAGTTCACGGGAGTTCAAGATCTCGACCTGATCGTCGACGGCGTAAACCAAGCGACCGATGATCCGAACGATGATTCGAGCCCGGGCGGCCTCTAGGTCCCGGAAAAGAAAGCCCCCCGGCATCGAACGATGGCAGAGGGCTTTAAATGATTTTCTAGGAAGAAATCAGTTACGGGAAGATTCGATTTCGAACTCAACGCGGCGGTTAGCAGAAAGCTGGGTTTTCGTGGCGTTTGCCGGGTCGAACTTAGGTTTCGTTTGTCCGAATCCCTTCGCCGACATTTTTCCGGAATCGATCCCTTTTTTCGAAAGGTACTGTTTCACCGAGTCTGCGCGAGCTTCGGAGAGGGACATATTTTTCGTAGGATTTCCCGTCGTATCGGTATGGCCTTCGATGTTGATCTTCGAGATGGCCGATCCGTTTGCGTGAATGACGGCGGCTACTTCGTCGAGGACTTTTTTGCCGTCTTTCGTGATCGCGGCGGATCCCGTCTTAAAGGTCACGGCTTGGTCGATCTCGATTTTATTGTTCACGAGGTGGGCGACTTTCGAGACTTCGACGGGCGCACTCACTTTCGTAGGCGCGGGAGCTACGACGGCAACCGGAGCTTCGTGGGTCGTTCCGCACGTTTCTTTCAGGTAACGGAAAGTGTAGTTACCCACGCCGCACTGAGCGACGGTCGTTTCGTGGTCATCGGCAATTCCACCGTTCATCGGCATCGTGGATGCGCAGCCGGCGAGGCTAGCGAGAGCGGCGAAAGCCATAAATCCATTTTTTAAGTTCATAGGGGATCTCCAGTTCAGGTTTACTGCTAGGTTAACGTAAGGCCGCAGCTTTTCCCGTATAGCGGGGAGATTCAAGGGTTAATCCGTACTGCAGCGCGCATTAGCATCCCCCAACCTTTTCCGATATCGTTTTCACATGCGCTCGCTCTCGAATCACGCCCGCGAAATCGCGGATAAGTCGGAAATCATCGATCTCCACCTCGATACGTTTATATGGAATCGATTCTTCGGCTACGACCTCCGGAAAAAACACGGACGCGGGCCGCTCGGCGGGGTTTTTTTCGGGCAGGCGGACTTACCGCGACTCCGCGAAGCGGGAGTGAAAAGTGGCATCTGGTCCATCACGACGAATCCGTTTCGAACGGCTACCGGTCGCGTCCAGGCCTTTAGAAGAAACTTATCCCGCCTGAAAGAGATTCTCGCATCACCCGCCGCGCAGGCGGTACACGTCCGCACCCACGCGGATTACCTGAACGCACGAAAAGACGGAAAACATGCCGCCTTCATCGGAATCCAAGGCGGAAACGCACTCGAGGGAGACCCATTCTTACTGAACTCCGTCGGCACGGATCTCGTGAAGGTGACGCTCGTCCACCTTTTGAATTCCGGTTTCGGACCCACCAGTTCACCCGCTCGGATCGGCGGTGATCCCGGGCTTACT
>JANXTV010000209.1 GCA_025352185.1 Oligoflexia bacterium | reverse complement strand
AGGAAGCGCAGAATCTCATGAGCGTCGATTTCTGTACGAAGGAAGAAAAAAAGAAGATCGCGGACTTCCTAGCCGACGTGAATTTTAAAAGCCCGTACGGAAAAGAAATCCAGAAGGTCTTAAAGCACGGAATCGGGCTCCACCACGCGGGTCTCCTTCCGCGGTACCGGGTCCTCGTCGAAAAACTCGCGCAGCGTGGATGGCTAAAAGTAATCAGCGGAACGGATACTCTAGGCGTGGGAGTAAACGTCCCGATCCGTACCGTGCTCTTTACGAAACTCTGTAAATACGACGGGCAGAAGACCACGATCCTTTCCGTCCGCGATTTCCAGCAGATTTCGGGGCGCGCCGGCCGGAAGGGTTTCGATGACCGGGGGACCGTCGTCGTCCAAGCCCCCGAGCACGTGATCGAGAACCTCACCCGCGAACAGAAGGCGTCGGGGGATCCAAAGAAGGCGAAAAAACTCGTGAAGCAGAAGCCACCGGAAAAAGGATTTCTGCCGTGGACGAAAGAGACGCTGACGAAACTCGCCGAAGGGCAGCCCGAGGCCCTCACCTCCCGCTTCCAGGTCACCCACGCGATGGTCTTAAACGTCCTCGCGCGGGAAGGCGCGACGAACTGCGATTCCCTCCGAGAGATCATCCTCCGCTCGCACGAAAATCCGGTGATAAAAAAGCGTCACGGGAAATACGCTTTCGCACTCTTTCGCTCCCTCTTTGAGCGTAAAATTATCGAGCTCGGGCCGCTGCGGGTAAACGTCGACCTCCAGCAGGATTTTTCTTTAAACCAGGCGCTTTCTCTCTATCTGATCGACACGATTCATCTCCTCGACCCGACGAGCCCGAGTTATGGCTTAGACCTCCTGACGCTGGTTGAATCTATCCTCGAAAATCCGGAGATGGTGCTGCGCCGCCAGGTCGATCGATTAAAAACGATCCGCATGGCGGAGATGAAGAACGAAGGCATCGAGTTTGACCAGCGGATCGAAGAGCTCGAGAAAATTGAGCATCCGAAACCAAACCGAGAATTTATCTACGATACTTTTAATCGATTCTCGGCCGAACACCCGTGGGTTGGGCAGGAAAACATTCGCCCGAAATCGATCGCTCGGGAAATGTTCGAAACCTTCCAATCGTTTCCGGACTACATCCGAGAATACGACCTCGAACGGATCGAGGGACTACTTCTGCGTTACCTCTCCGAAGTTTATAAGGTCCTGGTCCAAACCGTGCCCGAGGCTGCGCATACCGACGAAGTGGTTTCGATTATCGAATATTTCGGCGAGATGCTGAAAGGGATCGATTCGAGTCTCGTCGATGAGTGGGAAAAACTACGCGATCCCGTCGCGGCCGCCGCGCGACTCGAGGCTGTGGTCGCGAAGGAAACCCGTGAGAACGCCGCGCGGCTCGTCGAGGAAGCAAAACGTAGGGAAGCGAAAGCCCGAACGGTCGCCGCCCGCAATGAAGTGTTCCGCGCCGTTCGTTTACTTTGGAATCTCGATTACGCGGGTGCGGCCGAACACCTCTCCTGCACTCCCTCAGAGATCGAAACGCGGATGAAAGAATACCAGACGGATCATTCCGGGATCAGTACGGATTCGAACGCACGATCCCCTTCGCACTCGGTCCTGACCGAACTCTCCCCCGACACTTTCCGGCTCGCCCAGACGCTCATCGATCCCGAAGGAAATAACGATTGGGAACTCGTGGTCGAAGGCAGGTGGGAAACGGGGAAAAAACCCGCACTTCGCTACGTACGCCTCGGCCCGATCGGGTAGCGACGCATCCACGTCTGCTCTCAGCCGAGAGAACACGATTCAGTTTTGCGTCACTTTAAAGGTAACGCTCTGCGTGAATCCATTATAAATCCCGTGGAGCTACGTCGTTAAGAAAAACGCTCACAGCGTTAATCTTTTTCACGAAATAAAAAAAGGAACGCCCTATGAAAACGCTCATTCTCTTTCTTTCCACTTTCGTAATTATGAGTAACGCCTCGGCAGTCGACTCCGCCCAGAAAGGTCGGTCTCCGATCATCTTTTTTACCGATAAAATCCCGACAGAATCGAGCGTTCGGTTTGAAAATCCCTATGTCCTCTTCGAAGAAAATTCCGGTCCCGTAGTGATTACTCCGGAAGGCTCCCGGGCCCAAGCGCGAGACCTCTGCTTCGTTTTAGGCGGAGAGGGAAAACTCGTCGAATTCGAGAAAACGAATCGCGGCGAGCGCCACAATATTCTTCTCATCGTGAAGTCCGACTTCGCTGATCGTTGGATGGAAGCCGGAACGTACCGGAAACGGGGTATCCGCTCGGTAACTTGTAAATGAAGAAACCAGAATCGACGATAGTTGAATCGAAATCCCGACGTCCCGGGATTATTTACCGAGTTTCCGGACGGAGTTCGAACACGTTGCGAATTCAGCTTCCTAGAGTCGCCTAAATAAGATGTGTTCTTTGATTCGATAGTATCGGGTGCGCAATCCGGAGTCAGCGGGCGCCGCGGGGAAAATCCGCGGAGCTCTACTTCTCTAGTCTACCGATACGGTCCCGACCAGAGCTGCAGAGCTTCCTGCCATTTTCCGAGTTTAAAAAGATCCTCGGTTCCTTTTTCTATTCCCGGACGACGAGCGAGGAGATTCATAATCTGGGTGTCGGAAAAATGAAGGAGGTACGAATCTCCCAGTGCGATATCGAGATCGACCTTATTCGACCCATCGACTTCGACGCGTGAACTCTTTACGACTTCCTCGCCGATCATTCGCTGTTTTTCGACCCGCGCCCCCATCGCCTCGGCCGCTTTCCGAATCTCTTCACTGGAAGTCGTGATCGCATAATGGGGTTCCGGGAAGCTAACGCCGTTTCCAAACTTCCGGTAAACGTTCTCTACTTTCTTTCGGTAATAATTCCGAATACCGCCGAGAACTCGGTAAAGGAGATCCGGATCTTCTTTCAGCGCGGCGGGATCGATATTGTAAATGCGCAGCGCCTTCTGCTTCGAGTTCCGAATGCGCACTCGCAGTAGTGGATCGATCACGACCGCTTCGGGTACCGCGATCTGATCACTCCCAAATTCGGAGAGTACTCGGTAAAGTCCCTGCATCGCCTCGGTGGGCCGACCGCCCGGTCCCATCTTAATTCCGTTTTCGACCATCGTTTCGGCGACGAAGCCCCCCATTTCCCAGAGGTCATTCATGAGGACGATCGGCTTCGACTGGAACGCGCTCCCCTCTTTAAAATCGATCGCCTGGTAAAGTTCGCTCTTAAATCGGGACTGGATTCGGGCCGCACCATCGCTCGTGAGCGCACCACCGGCCGCCGTCTTTAGTGCCCCGATCGCCGCCACACTCTTCTCGTCGGGGTACCGGCGAAGTAATTCTGCGAGCGTTGTCACTAAAACCGTGTCTTCGGGGTTTTTCGAACTCGCCGCAAAAAATTCGAGACCGTACGCACGTTTATAGAGGACGCGGTGGCTCTTATCCCTCGAGTGGGCGAACACTTTCGCCTTCTCGGGATCGATCCCGTAGATGCGCGCCTCCTCCGCCATTTCGGCAATCGCCATACGGGCTAAATCAGGAATACTTCCGTCGTCAATCACGGCCGCGCGCCCGAACTCCCAAATGAGTGGAGAATCGATGCGACTAAAATCCACGACGTGCGAAAACTCCGCCTCCTTCATCCAGGGCAGCTTAAAAATCCGGCGTTTTAAGTACGGATCCCATCCCTGTCCCTTCACGTAGTACATGCTCGCGTCTTTCACGTAAAAGGTGGGACTCTGCGACGCTTTCTGAATATTATTCATGAACTGCGCCATTCCCCCGTGGGCCATCGGATCGACGGCTTCGACCTCGATAAATCCGGTAAGGCGACTCTCCATCAACCGCTCGATCTTCTTGCGTTCCTCGGGAGCTAGTTTCGCAACTTCTTCCTTCGTGAATTTCCGGTACTGGTGAAAAAAGGTGACCTGCTCGGGCTCCATCGACGAGGAGAGCTTCGTATAAAAATCGTGCTCTTCCTGAGTGAGGTAACCAATCTCGAGCATCCGGTCGAACGAGAACGCTTGGTCTTCGGCGAAAAGAGTCTTCGCGCACATTCCGGCCATGCGCACCGACTTCGTATCGTGCGGAGTAAACGATCCGCCTTTTCCCTTGAGTCTCGTCTCCACTCCGGATTTAAAACCATGAACGGGGTCGTAGCGGACGCGTGAGTAAGTCACCTCGATCGCCTGGGCGGTGGTGACGGAAAACGCGAGCGCTAGGATGAGGACGAGGCGGAGCATCCTTTACTCATCGGAAACCGAAGGAGTACCATAAAGAAGTCAGCCACCGAATACCGGCGACTTGCCACTTTTCTGACGCCGTTGAAGGCTTAAATCAAATTTACGCGGTGGCCCCGGAGTCTTCGGATCCGCGTCAGTTCATAACACAGCGGTACATGAGCGGATCCTGCTTATCGCGGTTCCATCCGATGTTTACCGAACGAATCGCTCCCGCGTTGGTGAGTTCCACTTCCATCCGCGCGCGGTAAGTAGATTTCGAAGTCCGGCCGTCTTCCGTTACCACATAGGTGTTATCGACCGTAACGGCGTTTCGTTTCGCGTCGACGGACTTCACTTTCGTCTTCGCTTTAATTTCGAACGTCCCTCGGATATCTCGTTTCGATCCTTCCGGATGATAAAAGTACGCAGCGAGATTTCCATCGACGACGGCGAACTCAATCCCGCAATCGTAGAGCATTTCTGGGGTCTTCCCCTTCAAACTCACCGATTCGGCGCCCATCTTTTTTACGAGAAACGCAATCGCATCGGCCGGCTTTTCCGCCGCGAAACTATTCAAGGTCATTCCGAAAGCCGCGAGCGCGATGAGTACTAGGCGTGAAGTCATGGGAGTCTCCTCTTTACGAAGGAGTAGAGCATCCCCAATGCACTAGAGCAAGTCCTCGAAGAACGCCCCGAAGCGTCCCGCGGGATCATTTAACTGGAGCTCGAGTACCCAAATGGATTCACTCGGCACGAACGGCATCCGCGCGAGATTTTCCTTCGTATATTTATGGTGGGGAAAATCGGAGACGCGGTGGCCCTCGACCCCCGCAACAAAAACGTACCCTTCTTTCCGAGCCCGCTTTTCCATCAGTCGGTAAAGTTCCTCGCCCGTAAGTTTCGTCGCCCGCCACGCGGCCTGCGCCTCGCGAAAAATCGCGTGCGCCGTCTCCGCACATTTCTCGGCCTCCGTGTTTCGACCAAACGCGAAAGTATCCCCATAATCCCCTTCGTACTCGAGTCCGAGATCGGCGTCGGCCCAGACGGGACCGAGATCCAGATAGTACGCGTCTCCCGTGCGCAGACGATACTCTGCCTGCAGCGGTTCGTTAAACGTGAGCGTAGTGCCGGACCCGAACCGAATATACGGTTTATGCCAATGCTTCGTCACGCCGTGAGACTTAAACACGGTGAGCGCGAGTAACCGCGCATCGTTTTCGGTCATTCCCTCCCGAAGCATCCTGCGGATTTCCTCGAGCACCGAAATCGTCTTTTCACGCGCCCGGAATAGACCGTCCCGAATAAATTCCGGGCTCACCGCTTCGAGTTCCGCCTGTGTTCGTCCGTGCACACCGAGGTTATGGGGAGTCGTCATGACGTGGATTTAGGCCGTAGAAGGGCACTTTGGCTAGTCCTTTTTCAGAGGTCATTTTAGACACGGATTAGAACTAAAGGTCTTTTAGAAGACGTAAAAACGGCATCCTTCGTGAAGGTAAAGAGGCATGGAACGCTTTAAAAAAATCGCATACGCAGTAATCGCTACGCTGATTTCCACCACCGCTTTGTTTTCGGCTTCTGCCTCCGCATCCGGATGCACCGCCGAGATCACCCGCGACGCGAACGGTAAGTTCGCGGCCTGCGTCGTGAATGTCGGTGGAAAAGAATTTCGCATGGGCGCCGAACGGTCTTCCGAAGGCGGCTGCTCCCAGGTTTGCTCGATTATGGGCGCCGTAGAAACTTCGAAATCCGGCGGACGCATCGCGACCGCCATGAACGAATAAGGGCGACCTCCGCATATGAAAAAGACTCAAACTAAAATTATCTTCGCCTGCGTCGCCTTCGCGATGACCCTTACGGCGACTTCGGTCCTCGCCGCCGACTGCGTGTCGACGGTGATTAAATCCGAGGACGGTACCTACCAGCACTGCGAAGTGATTCACGGAACCGATATCCAGTTCCTCGATACGGAATCCACCACGGAGGCGGCTTGTGTACAAACCTGCACCGGCCTTTCCGAAATGGACCAAGTCGCGGCCGAAAGCCGGGCCCTCGACGAGGCGGCCGGCGTCGCCGTACCGGAATAAGACTAAGAATATCCAGAGATAGGACGTTTCGGGGGTTCCTCCGGAACTTTTTTGCGTTTCCGTCGATTCCGTCGTTCTGATTCCCGAAATTCTATGAGAAGCCTAACGGGCTCTCATGAATGACCGTAGACGGAGAAGTAGATGGCGCCGCCCCGTACGTGCGCCTGACGCTAACAGCACCACTGAAGTCCAAGCGACCCCTCAAGGTTTAACCACCGAGGAGGGTGGAGAAGCCGTGGCCCTAGCCGCAGGAATTGCCACGGGAGTCGCCGCCGGTGGAGTGCCCGGAAGTGCGATCTCTCCGCCGCCGATTCAGACGGGGCCCTTAAGCCTCGAGCAGCGCTGCGTAAGACAATTTCCTCGTATCGCGCTCGGTCGTGGACGGGAATATTTTAATCAGGGCCGCGTGGCCGAACCTATTTGGAACGGAACGGAATGCGTCGTCCAAATCACCGGTACCGGTGGCGCCTATAAAGTGACCTTCGACTTTTCCCAAGTGGTTTCGGCCCGGAGACTCCCGGCGACCTGTGACTGCCCAGCGTACGAACGCGGCATTCTCTGTAAACACCTGTGGACCGCGATTCTCCAAGTCGATAAGGCGAGTCCTCCCGGATCGATTCCGGAGAGCGGAACGCTAAAACTCGTCCACACGATTCCTCGACCGCGCCGGGAACCCGGGGCCCCGAATCCGAACGCAGGCAATAACGGAAATCAGCACGGCGGAAACGGACGCCAACCCCACGGAAACCCACGCGACCGCGGAGGACGTGGACAGATTCTCGACCGCAAAGGGCCGATGCCCCGCGGTCCGATGATCGCGCCGGCTAAATTTATTCCGACGAGTTGGATTGATCGCCTGAACATGCTCCAAGGTTTAGGTAATCTTTCACCGGAAAAGCGCATCTCGACGAGTTCGGCAGCCTACTTCGTCATCGCCGCCGCCGAAACGGCCTCGACCGGAAGACTGACTCTCGATCTCTGGACCCGAAACCGTTCCTCGAATAGCGAACTCGGGCCGCTGCGTCCGAATCGCGTTTCCAGCCATGACTTTTCCCACTTCGACGATCCGAACGATCAGGAAGTTCTCTCGCTCCTCACCCGGAGTAGCGAACCCCAAGTCTTCGCGCCCTACGGTCGTTCGTCCGCAAATATCTCCTCACGATTTATCGTGGATCCCCTTTTTGAATCCCACATCATCCCCCTCCTCTCGAGCGGCGGAAAACTCTTTATCTCCCGTTCTCCGAACGGCACACCGGATTCCGCGGAACGTCCACTCCGGGTCGAGCGGGGGAAAACCTGGGACTTCGACCTACGCATCGACGCCGTCATCACCGGGCACTACCGACTCGACGGAACTTTCCGGCACAGCGGCGAGATGATGAACGTCACCTCACCGCTCGCGATCTTGAAGAGCGGGTTTTTATTATTCGATGACCGCATCGGCCGATTCACCGAACCGGGTCACGCGCCCTGGGCGCTCGGAATGCGGGGCGGACCGCCGTTCTTAGTGCCGAAAGCCGAGGGCGATACGCTCCTCACGCGGATCCTCCTCGATCCGGCCGCGCCGAAGGTAACCTGGCCCGCCGAAATGGGTTGGTCCCAGCTCGTCATCGAACCCAAACCGAAAGGCGTTTTCCGTCCACTCGGAAATGATCCGACGACCGGCCGCATGACTCTAACCGTGAGCTTCGATTACGACGGACGCGAAGTCGCGCTGTCGGAATCCGAACGCACGCTCGTCGATCCCGCGCAGAAGCGGGTATTCACCCGGAACGTGGAATTCGAGGAGAAAACCCTGATGGGTGCGCTCGAAATTTTAAAGGATCCGCAGGGAACCGGGTCGGTCGGGATGGGCGATCTCCACCGTGCCGCAAATGATCTCTGCCGAGCGGGCTGGACGATCCATTTCGAAAACCAAAAGCTCCGAATCGCCGACGACTTCTCGATGGCGGTCAGTTCTTCGACCGACTGGTTCGATTTAAAGATGGGCGCGAGTTTCGGCGACCTCGAAGTCGAGCAGTCCGAACTCCTCGCCGCGCTTGAATCCGGCAGCGGACTGGTAAAACTCTCCGACGGATCGCTCGGCATGCTCCCGCCCGAGTGGCTCGCGCAGTACGCTCCCGTCGCGCAGCTCGGGACCCGCTTCGCCGAAACGACCGAAGACGGTGGACTCCGCTTCACTAAGTCCCAGGGCCTCATGTTAAACGCCGTCCTCGCGGATAACACCCACCTGACAGCGGACGCGGGCTTCATGAATTTCCGCGAGCGCGTGAAGAAGTTCGACGGCGTAAAGACGACCGACGCGCCGGAAGGTTTCCACGGAACGCTCCGCGACTACCAA
>JANXTV010000191.1 GCA_025352185.1 Oligoflexia bacterium | reverse complement strand
ATACGACGACGACGGATTTCCTGGAGGTCTTCTCCCTGAAGTCGCTCGAGTCCCTTCCGCCGTTAAAAGAACTCGAATCGATGATTCCGGGAAGTCAGGGTGGAAATCCCGACGACCTCGATCCACGCGTCGTGAAGATGCGCGAGCTCGTGGGAGAAATGAACGACGACCACTCGGTCTCCCTCCTCTACGATCCGAAGGAAGACGAAGCGTTTCTGTCCGAAATCCGCGAACGCGTAAAAGGGATCTCGGTCACGACGCCGACTCTCGAAGCCCAAGCGGGCGAAGCGAACGCCGCGAAGATCGCCGAGAAACTTCGCCAGAAGGCGATCCAGGCCGGAGAGATCGACCCGCAGGCTGAATCATTCGCGGCGGCAGTCCAGTCGACCGATGCGGGCGACACGGCCGAACTGCCGCTCGATTCGCAGTAAAATCTTCGATATTTAAAAAGACGAAGGGCCGCCCGGAATTTCTTCCGGTCGGCCCTTTTTACGTTCAGCTTTGAATTTTTCGAGCAGAGACTACTATTCTTTCAGTTCACAACCGATGGTCCAAACTATGCCGCTCTCATACTGGAGTTCGAGCGTTGCGCCGCCTCGGACGATCGTCAGCTCAGTTCCAAAATTCTTCTTATCGTCGCGGTAGCTCCGGATTTCCCGCTTATCGCCTAAGACGTCTTTATCCTTCTTTACGCTCTTAAACGGGGCCGAAAATTCGAGCGTTCCACCGGTTTCAGACATCACCGTGCCGCTCGAGAGTTTATCGGTCACTTCGATCGTCGCCGTCATGGTGTCGTCTTTACAGAGGAGAGTCGCTTCTTTAGCTAACGCCGAGGTCGCTAAGAACATTCCTAATAAGAGTGCGGAAAACTTCATGGGATACTCCGGGTTTTAATTTATGCAGTACGGGACTTTTGCTTCCGCCCCCATTTTGCACAAGGGGTGCCAGCGAAATCCGACTTCTGCCCGTCCTGAAAGTCTTTCGCACGCTTACACCGCTCGCATCATACCCACCTGTCGAAAAGTTAGTCGGACTTTCCGCTCCGCATTAGAGACGTTTTTTAAATGAGATTAATGCGATTATTTTCTGACGCCGGAAATTTTCTGCCTGAAGAACCTGACTAGTGGTCACTTTCCAGGGAGTTAAAAGACGCTATCCAAAATTACCCACTGCGCCGAAACCTCTACTTTCTCCGAGTTTTTTAGCAAAAATGTCGAAGGCAATTCGCCTGACTAAATTCTTCGGACGCGCGCGCATTTTAACTCGGAATTTTTTTCCGCGCGGAATTTCATTCTCCATTTTATTTAAATTTTTTTTAACCAAAAGCAGAGCCAAAAACAGCCATAATTCTATCAGTTTTAAAAATCGAGGGTCGCACTCACGATTTAAATATGAAGTGTGTATTTAATTCGGTTCCCGTCGTGTCGCTATTTTCCCTCATTTTAGCCGGATTTTCCCTCTCCGGATGCGGGGTGAACACCACCGCCGCCGAGGCCCAGCTCTCCCAGATTGATCCGAGCCCCCGCCCCTCGGGTAGTATTCCCTCTCCCTCACCGAGCGTCGCCCCGGGCGACTCTCCGCAGGTGATCTCCGGATGGCTTCCCGAATACTCGTCGGCGGTGGAGGAGAACGTCGCCGGAAATTATCCCGCCCTACTGTCGCTCGCGAGCTCGCGGATGAAAGTCGTGTGTCCGAACTGGGATCGGCTCGATCGGGGCGGGCGCGAAAAATTCTGGTCGTCACTCACCTACGCCATCGCCGGGCCGGAGTCGGGTCGAAATCGTACTTCGATCTACCGCGAGACGACGATGTCGATCGACCAGGTAACCGGCCAGCAGATCCGCTCGGAAGGACTGCTCCAACTCTCCTATACGGACGTAGTCAGCTATAAATATAAAGGGGGCGACATATCGTGGGAAAATGACCGCGCGATGGCGCAGAAGGATTATGCCGCCGGTACCTCGCACGGAAATCCGAACCGCACGATTCTAAACGCCTACGCGAATTTAAATCTCGGAGTCTTTATCATGTATCGCCAGCTCCTCTACGTTCACCCGACCGAGTCGTTAGAGACTACGCTCGGACACTACTGGTCGACGATGCGGTCGACGAACTCGCCTTTTAAAACCGTTCTTTCTGGGCTTCGCACGAAAATCCCCGAGTGTGGAACCTAGCGAGTAGGCATTCCGTAACTATTCCGTTGCGGCTCGTCCACTCCTGCGGCCGGGCGAAGCCCGTCCATCCGGAGCGGCGAGCCTACTCACTTTAGTTACACTGCGGATTAGTGACGACTTTTTCTTCGGGCAGGAGTTCGACCGAACCCTTTAAGATTCGGTTCGCGAGCGCCCGGGATTCGGCGCTTCGGCCGTAGGCCGGATGAACCGCAATTTTATCGGAGTATTCCATCACGGTCGGGAGGTGGCGAACGCCGTTAATGTAAACGTTCCCTTTCGCATCCTTCGTTAACCCGACGAAAAGGGCGGTGGCGGTTTTCGTGGTGAGTTTTGTTTTCTGGTTACTCACGAAGTTTCCGAGTGAGTAAATGACGAATCCTTCGCGCCCGTCGGAAGCCGTGATTTTCTCGAGCGGCTGAAGCACGTGCGGGTGAGATCCGAAGACGATGAGGGCACCCGCATCGATCATTTCTTTCGCGAGATTCCGCTGATCGCCGCCCGGGAAAATATTATACTCGATCCCCCAGTGCGGGGTCACGATTACGGCGTCGATCGAGCGATCGGCTTTCCGCTTCCGGATTTCGGCGAGCACGGTCGCACGTTCCTCGAAGCAGCTAAGAACTTGGTTTTTCGCATCCGGAATTCCATTCGTACTGAATGTACAAGCGATCCACGCGATCTTCACGCCGTTCTCTTCCGTCACGGTCGAATAGTGCCGGTCATCGAGCTCGGAGGAAGCCGTCGTGCCGGAAAAGGCGAGGTCGGCTTCACGCAGGGCTTCGATCGTGCGATCGACGCCGATGGAGCGTCGGTCCATCGCGTGGTTATTCGCGGTCGAAACGATATCGAATCCGGAAGCTTTCAGGTCGGCGGGAAGGCTCGGGTGGTAATTAAACTGGGGATATCCCGTGTACGCCGCGTGGTCGAAGCGACGACCCGGATCGCGGCAGATGGAACCGCCGGAGGAAACGTTTCCGGCCGTGGGTCCTTCGAGGTTCGCGTAGGCGAAATCCCCGCCGGTGAAATAATGTTCAAGCGGAGCCCAGAGCGAACGAAATCCATTCTTATCCTTCATCCCCTGCTCGGCCAGGGGTTGGTGGAGGAGCACATCGCCGACGGCGACCAGGGTTACTTTCTTTCCGGCCGCGCAGGCATGCGAAAATGAAATCGCGTCGGGGTTAGACGGCGCGGATTCTGATTCTTCGCTGAGATCTAAATATTCGTTAGCGACCTCGAGGTCGCTCTTCGCTTCGGAGACACTGTAGGAGTTCGTAGAAGTATCGGCGTCGGCGTGACTTTCATTTTCCTCAAGCACCGCGGCCATGCTCTGGAGGCGAAAGTTTAAATAAGCTCGGCGTTCGACCTTTAAAGCCATCGTCCGCGCGCTC
>JANXTV010000177.1 GCA_025352185.1 Oligoflexia bacterium | reverse complement strand
CAGTCGCATCGCAATCAATCCGCCCGCCGTATCGGCCCCAATCGCAATCGCTCCGAAGTACATCGAACCGAGATGGTTTTTCGTTCGGTAGTTTAAAGGAATAATCATTTCGACCACTTCGTCGGTCATTTCCACGAGCCGCGGAGAGCAAAAGAAAATGAGGGGAATTTTTACAATTCCGAAGGCTCGCAGTTTGATCGTTTCTTTTACGAGGGTAAAATCCATGGAGTATCCAATCGGCGTATTCGCCAGTAAAAGCCTGCGTTAGTGGACGAAAAAGGCGAGGATGAGTGCAATCAAAGCCGGGGCGGCCTGGATTTTTAGAATTTTCTTATTCGCCGTCAGGCCCCCGTAAATGCCCGCGACGAGGACGCACCCGAGAAAAAACACTTGGATTTGGAATCCGAATTCCGGGTTGGGGTGAGCAAGGCCCCAGAATAATCCGGCCGCCAGAAACCCGTTATAAAGACCTTGATTCGCTGCGAGTACCGCGGAGTCCCGCGCCTGCTCGGGAGTACGCCCGAAGATCTTCATCCCGGCGGGCTTCGTCCAGAGAAACATTTCTAGGTAGAGGAAATAGAAATGGATTAGGGCGATAAGCGCGACGAGGATCTTCAGCACGAGAATCATTTGGACTCCTGTTTTTCGTGGGTCTGGACGGTGCGCTCACCGACTCGGTCTCTTAGCCATATTTTTTCAATGATCGGATAAGTCGCGACGATCGGTAACACCACGAGTGCTCCGGGAACCCCGGCCAGCGCCCCGGCAACTAGGAACGACAGGACCACCACGAGCGTGGATAGGCGTAAACGGCTACCGTAGACATAAGGAATGATGAGGTAGTTCTCGACGAAGTGATAAATCACGGAAGCCCCGAGTACCCAAATTCCCGCCGTAGAAGAAACGGTCATGGCCATAGCGAAAGTCAGCGCCGCCGAAACGATGAAACCGACGATGGGGAGCACGTCGAGTACGGCAGCCAACGCGGCTAAACTCAGAGCTCCCGGTACTTTAAAAATGGAAAGAAGAGTGAAGGTAAAAATTGCCACGAGCAGCGACGTAATAATCTGGCCGAATACGTAGGCAAATATCACCTTCGAGACTTCGTTAGAGGTTTCGTCGAGCTTCTTCCGCGTCGGGGCCGAAAAGAAGGCCGAGATCCAGAGATACGCTTGCTTACCACCCGCGAGGAAATAAATCGAAGTGATGAGGAAGACCGCAAAATCAAAAACGCCGCCAATGGCAAACGAACTCACCGCGAGGGCTTTCGCCGGAAGGTCCTTTAAAACTTCATCCGGGTTCCGGAGCGTCCGGGAAAGGGCCGTGTGAATGGGCCCGTCGGGAAACTTTGCGAGCAGATCCTTTTGAAACTGCGGAAATGCCTTCACGAGTTCGCTCGTTTGGTCGGCGATCTCCGGTATGAGGAAAACCCAGAATGCGACGACGCTGCCGAGCAGACCTAAAATCACCAACCCGAGCGCAATCGACCTCGAAACGCCGCGGGCGACTAACCACTCCAGAATGGGATTCAGGGCAATTGCCATGAGGACCGCAATAAAAAGGAGAAGCAGCAGGGATGCTAATTTAATGAGCGCAAAGGCGACGAGGGCCGCGGTAAAAACCTTCAGGACGGTCAGCGCGGAAAAATCAAACCGGACGCGGGATACGGGCAGGTCTTCGTTTTTCATGATTGCCTACGGGGGAAACCCAATCGAAAGTTTAGCCACGGAATATTCTGGACTGACTTCACCATTTTTACTGCGAATGATCAACGCGTCTTCTTCCCATCCGATCTCACGGGCGTGCACCGACGCAAGTTTCGGCCAAAGTTTTTCGGGGAAATCCGAGACCGCCCCGAGTTGATAAAGGGAAAGAAGCGGGGCCTCTCCCTCTTTAAAAATTACGGCACGTGAACGAAGAATTCGCAAGCTAGCCCGACCGGCCCCCTCGAGGAGCCGCGCTTCCTGATTTTTCGGGAAAACGACGAAGAAGAAGCCGCCGGGAGCGAGGTGCTTACCCGCTATTTCGCAATAGTCCCGAACATCACCCCGCGCTTCAAACCGACACTCCACTTTCTGGGGATGCTCGGAGAGGACCCCGTCGGAAAGCGGGAAATACGGCGGGCTTCCCATCACGAGATCAAATTTTTCGTCATCCCTTAGGATGCCCGGAGTCCGAAAGTCCCCCAAACGCAGGTCGAACCGATCCTCGAGCTGATTAAACCTCACCGACTTCCGTGCGAGGCGAATGGATCGTTCCTGCGCCTCGATCGTCGTAAACTTTGCGAACGGGAGTCGCCAAGCGGCGGTCATGGCGACGGAACCGATTCCCGATCCCAGGTCGAGCACTCGCTCCGCCCGTATCGAGTGATTCGTGGCATACCAAGCGACCAGAATATCGTCGGTAGAAAAACGGTGTCCGTCCACGTACTGATAAATCCGGTAGGTCCCGGAAAGCGCATCCAACGACTCCCCGGCTTCGACTTCCGGGAGCGACTCCACGAGGGGACCGGGCTTCGTCCAGCCCTTGAATTTTCGGGGATCAGTGGGAGAACTCATGAAAATCGAATCCGAAAGTCCGAGGAAAACGGCAATAATTTCGCCGAAAAATTTTTCATGCCTCTACTTTCCCGACTCGAGGGTTGAAATCAAATAAAAAGGCCCGGTGGAAATTCCACCGGGCCCGTTTTATTTTTGAAGCTTTCGAGATCTTCCCGAAGTCTTTAGGAATTACTTCCCTTTTTTCTTCTTACGGAAAGCCGCTTTCTTCTCGGTCGAGCGCTTCGATTTTCCTTCGAAGTAGGCCGTCTTGAAAGTGGGGTCCTTTTGGAGTTTCTCTTTGCGCTTTACGCGTCCTTTTTTCCGGAGCGTGCGGCGCGAGGGCTTCGTTTTTTCTGTGGCCATTTCTTATTAAACCTTTGTGCATTCGAACTCGCAAAGTGCGAGCCCAGTTAGTCGTTCATTATTTAACGGATGGCGTCTGGTTACCATCAGAAAGATTTTTGAACAAGCCATCTCCGCGCATATAGAAACGAACGGATTCTTGCATGTGCTTCAGCACGGTGTCGACCGACCAGTTCAGGCGAATTTCCATGGCGGCCATCGGAGCGTCTTTCGTTCCGGCGTTCACGATGTTCAGAGCTTCACCACTTGCGTTAAACTTATAACCCCAAGCGACGTTCAGCACGGCTGGGTCGATTTCTACGCGGGAGAGGTACTTCCCTTTTCCGTCGTAGTTTCCGTTATAGGTGTAGGCCACGCGGAAGTTGAAGTCCACGACGTGCATGTTGAACTTGTTCACGTAAGAGAGTTTATAGAGGCGAACGGCAGGTTCCGACCATTCTCCGAGCTCTTCCCACGTCTTAATTCCAGCCGGGACTGCCGAAACGGCCGTGTAATTTTGCACGACGACTGGCTTATTCTTTTCGATAATCGCCCAGATTTTTTCGCCGAGAGCGATGATTTGTCCGAGATCGATCCCGCCCGTGGTCGAGCCAGGAATCGTCGGGATGGTGGTCCCTTTTGGATTGATCGGGCCGGGAACCGGTACGCCCGTCGGTTCAGCGAAAGGCTGACGATCGACGAACATGGCCTTCCCTTGAACCACTTCGTACAACTCGACGTGATCCACGGTCAGATACTTTTCGACATCTAATTTACTCGCGGTCGCTGCCGAAAGATTCGTCGAACCTACGGATACAGCGAGAACACCTACCGCGAACAGCGTAGCTCCAAGCACAGCAATTCTTTTATTCATATTCATACCCCCCTTAAAGGTAGGCCGACACTATGAGGGAGTCAGAGCTTTGTCATCGCGCGACGCGTCTGGATCCGGCGGTTTTTTAAAAAACTAAAAACGCGAAGCGCCATAGTCGCGAGGGCGATGAAGAATGCTATTCTACCGAGGAATATGCCGTTTTCTTCACCGTCTAAATTTCCGATCGAACAGCTTCTGTCCGGCAAAATCGATGATGTCGTTGCCGGAAGTGATCGGATTTGGGCCGAACTCCTCGTTGACGCATACGAACACGGCATCTTTCCGTGGCCGAGCGGAGAGGGAGAAACGATCCCGTGGTGCTGTCCAAAAAAGCGCGCGCTCCTTTTCTTTTCGGAGATGTCGATCCCTCGCTCACTCGAACGTGCGCGGAAAAAGTTTATCGATTCTGGCGAATGGAAATGCACGTTCGACATTGCGTTCGAACGCGTGATCCGCGCTTGCGCCGAAAAACCGAGGCCCGGTCAGCTCGGTACGTGGATCACGAGCGACGTGCTCGAAAGCTACATCGACCTTCACGCACTCGGCCGAGCCCACTCCGTCGAAATTTGGGAAGTCTCTACGGGTGAACTGATCGGGGGAATATACGGCGTCGATGGCGGGGGCGCATTTTCTGCCGAAAGTATGTATTTCGAGAAGCCGAACGCCTCGAAACTCGCACTCCTCTATTTGGTCGAGCTTTTAAAATCGAAAGGGAGCGAGTGGCTGGATATTCAGCAACTCACTCCCCATCTAGAAAAACTCGGTGCTCGAGAAATTAAGCGCTCGGAGTACCTTCGGTTGCTTTCGCATGCCCAGAACCGGGCGGCCGCGACGAACTCGGGTCGCCTTTTTTAATTTCAAACGCGGGCTTGCCGTCCTTCATCGTAATGCGAACCGTTCCGCCGTTCTCCAAGTCACCAAATAAAATCGACTCGGAAAGCGGTTTCTTAATTTCATCCTGAATTAAACGCTGCATCGGC
>JANXTV010000226.1 GCA_025352185.1 Oligoflexia bacterium | reverse complement strand
CCCGTGCGAGTTTGAGTTCCCGGATCGTCTTTAAATCGACGGCCTCGATATTTCCGAATCGAAGGGAATGGTAGTGAGTCAGCCAGGAATTCATATCCGACTCGATAGATTTCACCGCATCCGAGTTTCGAATCGCCAGCGGAAAATGAAGGATCCGGGCCTCGATTTCTTCTAGTCGCTCTCGTTCCGCGACTAGATTTGCTCGAGCGCGGGTAAGGGAGAAACCCTTTTTCCGGTTTCGGAGTCTCCGCACGGTAAACACGGCGAGAAATGAAAAGACGAAAGAACCGACGGCGAGAAGGGTCACGAAAAAGTAGAGGTTCGTATCGGTGTCTCCGGCCGTCAGAGGATTCTTCCCCGCCGCCAGATTATGGGCGAACTTCTTTGCGGCTTCCCAGCGCTGTCGAATCGATCCTTCTTGGTCCCCGTAATTCAGAATGTACTGGGTCCATTTCGCGCTCGCCCAGTCATAGGTGTCGCGAAGCCAGTCGGTCAGGGCGATGGGTCGCAACACGCGGGGGGTAGGATCAACCATTAGCCATCCACCCGTCTCGGGCATGTAGGCTTCGAGCCACGCGTGGGCATCGGACTGGCGTACGGTGAGCACGTCGCCGATAGAATTCCGGGAGACCCGAAATCCTGAAATCAGGCGGGTCGGGACTCCCCCTAAACGGAGGAGGATCGCGTAGGAAGACGCAAAAAGTTCGCAGTGTCCGTTCTTCTCCGCGAAGAGAAAACGTTCGATCGGTGCGAGAGTATTCCCCTTCTCTTCGGCATCTGGCGAAATGTCCTCGGCGTACGCGGCTTTAAATTTTTCTGCCTTAAAATAGGCGTCGATGGCGCGGAGTTTAGCTTCCGGTCGCTTAATACCCTTAAATAGGGTCTCCGCGAGCTTCATCATCCGCCGGGTCCGAAAGTTTTCGGGGACGGCGAGGTGAATTTGGGTGGGCTTATCTCGGGGAAGAATATTTTTATCAGCATCAACGGATAGGTAGTAGTTGTATCGTTGATTCCGGGAGCGTCCCTCTCGCCATTCTGAAAACGACGTCCGCTCGGCATTCCATTTATATCCGTAGAGTTCGATCATTGCGCCTACGGTGCCGTACGGAACCGGGACATTCGCCGGGCCGATCATTTCCCGTACGACCATGAGCGTGGGAAGCGCACGGATTTTTTCCGCGGAGACGACCGTAGATTCTAAGTGGGTTATGCTCGGATCCCAGCCCGATTTATTTAAGATATCGAGAACGCGAGTGCGGAGTAATCCCGTGGGCACGTACGGAGAGGGATCCGTTCCGTTCGGGCCGTAGATGCGGAGGGCAGTTTCATTTGAACCGTTTCCGCTCACCCGGGACCATTCGTTTAGTTTTACCTCTTCGGTGTATCCGGTTTTCGCCGGGTCATTTCCTTGTCCCACCCCCTTGCCCTGAACTCGGGGGATCAAGGGAAAGATGAGCAGGGCGACGAGAAAGAGAGTGCCCGATTGGTAGAGGCTAAGTCGAACGAAACCCGCGGGCAGAGCGGCGACCGAACCGCGCTTCGTGAATTCTTCGGCGAGAAAACGGCACGAAAGGGCAACGGCGCCCGCGACGATAAAACAGATGATAAAGAGCGTAACGCTGAAGTCGGGAGAAAGTGCGCTCCCGAGAATTAAACTGATAAAGCCGAGTCCCATTCGCCATCCCCAGAGGTCTTCACTCCCCCGAGTGAGTCCGATCCAAGCTAAGCCAATCGGCGCTACGTGCGCGGCGGCGACGATCGCGGGCATCTGAAGGCGAATGGCGAGTTGGAAACCGAGGAAAACCTGGAAAAGAAATCCCGTCACCATCCAGAAGGTTCGGAAGCGCAGTCGAGTTAAGAAACGAATCGCCATTAGGCCGAGGGAAACGATAAAGGGCCAGGTCTGAACCTCGCCCGAGATGTAGATCGCGCCGAACGCGAAGATATCCATGAGATCGGAAAGGAGGATCGCCCAAACGTCCGGTCTGCGCATTTTTGGCGGGAGTCCGTCGAGCAGGAGAGTGGCTTTCGTGGTGTCGATCAGCTTTGAAAACTTCATCCCGCAACCTTACCTAACTCAGAGTTCGATTCGGGCTCGATGAGAGCGAGTGCCGTTAGTGCGGCCTGTTTTCCCATAATCTTTCGGCGGCCCTTACCTTGCACGAGGACGAGGTCGGCATTCTCCGAGTGATAAAATAGAGTCGAAGCCTTTCGAATTTCGAGTTCAAACGCTTCCCCCGGCACCTGCCGGACGTCGAGGACGACTTCGGGTTCCTTAAGGATGGGGCGACGATTTCGCACCATGGGTCCGAGGCCACGAAAACTTTGGTTAGCGACGATCATGCGAGCGTCGTCGGTCCAGTCGTACTTCCGAATTTCTCCGTCCACGACCTCAATTTCAGAATTCCGATTTCCACGTTGGCCAGTTCGGTGGTTTCCCGAATCCCGTTTTGCGGGGAGGGGCGTAGGCCAGACGATGCGTTCTCCCGGGCGGCGAACGACCTTAATTTTTTTTGCAAATCCGAAGGGGAAACTCGTGGCGATTGCAAATCCGTCCCAGCGGTGAGTTCCCCGTTTCCGGATTTCTTGTTTCGATTGGGTGCGTACGGTTTCGTTCCCGCGAATCCGGGGAAAGAATGCGAGCGGAATAAACTCACCGTCGTTCCATTCGCCGACTTCGAGGCAATAGAGGGCCTTTTTTCCTTCGTTCTGGACGATCACCCAGTCCGTCGTCGGTTCCCCGGCCTTCGCTTGGACGCGTAGGAATTCGATTTTCACGGAAGAGACTTGTTTCTCACTCTGGAGGCCAGAAAGGATCAATCCCGCGAGGAGAAGACTTTCCATTAGGTAAATCGCGTTATTGCCGCTCGCTAAGGCCGTGACGCCGAGGGCGATCGTTAGTGCGATATACCACTTACCCGAACGAGTGACCTCGAGGCGCCGAATGTTTCGTTTCCATTCGAATCGTTCCCGGAGTTTACGGATCGTGCTGAATATTTTTTTACTTAGGCGCCGGTACACGTGAAAGAATCTCCGCAATCATCTGGGACTTCGCCGAGTTTTCCATTTCCATTCCGTTAAAGAAGAGTCGGTGGGCAAGGCACGGAACAGCTAGGTCTTTCACATCCTGCGGGAGCACGAATTCCCGGCTCCTCACGTACGCCAGCGCACGGACGGCTTGGAGCAGTTGGATTCCGCCGCGGACCGAAACTCCGTGACCGATACCCGCGATGCTCCGAGTTTCCCGCACGATTTTCGTGAGGTACCTCAGGACGGATTCTTCGATGTGAATTTTTTCGATATTTTCCTGGATCCTCCGGGCGTCTTCGAGAGTCATGAGAGGCCCGTCTTCGAAAGACGTCGATTTCTCAAACGCTTTTTCAGGACGTTGATAAATGCGCAGTTCATCCTCTTCGCCGGGCGAGGAGAATTCGAGAAGCATCATGAATCGATCGAGTTGGCTTTCGGCGAGTGGATAGACGCCGTGAAATTCGAGGGGGTTTTGCGTCGCGACCGTAAAGAACGGGCTCGGGAGCGGATAGCTCTTCCCGTCGATAGTGACGGTACCTTCCTCCATGGCTTCGAGGAGCGCGCTTTGGGTTTTCGGAGTCGTGCGGTTTAATTCGTCGGCGAGTAGGAAGTTCGCAAAAATAGGACCTTCGCGGAATTCAAAGTCGCCGGCGTCGGGACGCATTCGCAGAATTCCGACCACATCCGAAGGGAGAAGATCGGAAGTCATCTGAATCCGCGAAAACTTACCTCCGAACGCCGCGGCCATGCCCTTTGCTAGCGAGGTTTTTCCGGTTCCCGGAGGGCCCTCGAGGAGGAGGTGACCATTCGCGAA
>JANXTV010000140.1 GCA_025352185.1 Oligoflexia bacterium | reverse complement strand
CACGGGCTTACCGCAGGTCCTAAAGAACGGATATACTCCACCGTTCGACATCATCATGATCGCGGCGCAGCGGACGAGCTGGTCCGTCGATCCGGCCTGGCTTCCGAAGATCCTTTCGGAATCCGTTCGTCGCTGGTCAGTCGATGAATCGCGGGTTTACATCACCGGTTTAAGTGCCGGCGGATGGGCAACACTCGGATCTCAGTTAAACGTCGATGCCGGATTCGGGGCGAAGTTCGCCGCGGTTGCCGGAATGGCCGTAGCGGTTCAGGACGCGAATCAAGCGAATATGAATTGGTGGGCTCAGAATAAAACGCCCCTCTTTATCGTCGTAGGCTCGAATGATTCGTTTCTCTACTATGATACGGATCTCGTCGATGCCGTGAATCGACTGAATCCCGGAACGGGATTTCTTACGGTTCGGGCAGGTTACGGTCACGGTGGTTGGAACGACGTCTATCAGGGACTCGTCCGGACTCCGACCGGTCTCGACCTCTGGCAGTGGATGTATCAATACCACCGCTGATGGAATTCAATTGTTGGTAGGCTAAGTAATGCACGGTGGGTGCTTCTCATCCGCCGTGTTTTTTGAAATAGCCGATGTCGCGAGTACCATTTTAAGACAATTCTGGCACCTTTTGGTCCGGCGGTTCCGTTGTCGGAACGAGGTGACGCTGATACGCGTTTTATATGAAGACACTTCTTTTAGGACTCGCTCTGACTTCTCTTTCAGCATTTGCCTCTGAAGATTGCATCCGGGACGCGACTCAGTATTCCAAAGACGGCCGTGAAGACGCGATCATCCTGGATCGATTAGTCGGTCGGTATGAACTCTCCGGAGATCCCGAGTGCAATGAGCTCAAGGTAACCGCCCATGAGGATTGCGAAATGGAGAGTCATAAATGGTATGCGACCGAATTCGAGGTATCGGGAAAGGGCTTTCACTTTCGCTACGGCGTCGGACCGGCGGGGACCAAAGGAAACTCTCGCGAGACGATGATCCCGTTTCGAAGAAGGATTTATCTTGAGAACGTGGAGAGTAGCGGCGGTGGTTTCGGTGGCACAACCTATAAAATGAATCTCTTTGTCGATCGCGACGGACAGCTCACCTCGATCAGCTATAAAGAGAAAACAGGTATTTTCGGCGGACCCGACTTAAAATTTAGCTGCGACGCGCGGCGTGTGGACTAACGACGGAGGAAGCGAAGCGAGCTATCCCGCCCCTTCGTTAAAAATAAAAAGGATCCCGTTTCGGGGGTCCTTTTTATTTTTAAAGTGGCGGAGAGAGTGAGATTCGAACTCACGTTACACGTTAATGTAAACACGCTTTCCAACGCAAAAGGACGCTTTTTGGCTGTTATTTTAACATGCCGGAAACGTTCACTTTATCGAATCATATCAAAAACATGAGTTCACTTGGGTGGCGCTTTTAGGAACATCTAGATTCATCGAATGACGCTTAGCTCTCCGCCTGTTTTCCGCCTAAAATTTTATGAATCGAAACAGCGATCACCAACCACCTCAGAACGCGAGGCCTGGAAGTGAGTAGCGGCGGTAAATGTCTACTTTCTGAAAAGCAGTTTATTTTTCGGGAAATCTAATCGACACGTTGAACATGAAACCAGTTTTCGACGAATTAGCGCGAAGCCTACCTCTCATATCAAGCGGCCGCGTCGTCTATGCCTTGTGAGGAGAGAGAGAGAAGCAGAATTGAAATCGACTTCAAAATCTCCTCATTTCAGTTTATCTGAGGTCTTAGATCTTCGACCCTGCAAGAGGTCCAAGTATGATCTTGTTTGTTTGGGCGAGTTTTTGAGCAATGTTTAGATTTATTTATGCAGGTATTCCCGCAAGGAATTGAGCTCGGTTTCCTGCAAACATTTGTACAGAGCCATCCGTCCTTTGTTACTCCAGAGGCTGATGCCGATTCAAATGATATCCAAAGCGCAATCGTGATAGTTGTCATTAATTTCAAAAAATCACCCTACGTTTCTTTGCATCAAAATTTAATAGTTTTGAGATCTGAAGTGTTTGCATTTCAGCCACATCTCAAACGGACTGCTTCACAGTATCACCGTGTCCACCCTAACGCCTTAACTATCCGAGCTGCACTCGCAATGGCTAAGTCTGCCTCGAGTTCGGTCGGTGCAGGTATACCAAACTCTGTACGTACCAGGGATTTTGCCTCGGCGTGTAGGCGAGCAATAGTAGTCGCGCACGAAGGCACAGTTCGAAGATTTAAGTTCGCCTCATCTTTCCGATAATGCGCATGCAAAAAATTGGTGTCTTTCTGCAATTCTCTGTTTTCCAACGTCGGGTCGACACGGAGGACTGTCGCGGCTAGAGCACTTGCAACTACATTTCGCGCGGTTTCATAGATCGATCAATTTCACCCTTTATTTGATCCAGCAGCAGACCCAGTAA
>JANXTV010000112.1 GCA_025352185.1 Oligoflexia bacterium | reverse complement strand
GGTTTTAAGCTGCACCCAAATAGGGCGACTGATCCCAGCAGCGATGCCGTTAAGGCACGAGCCGCTCCTTGCTTCAGGAAACGTACAACGTGGAGCATGACCTATACTGTATCGGATTAGTCGGAATTAATGGAAGAGTCTTAACGGTTATAATTCGATAGGGTGGCGTGAATTACACGCTTGATATTATTAAATAAAAGACCATAACCTTTAGAAAAATCGTGACCCACTGGATCCTAAATTGTTAAGAAGGTTGCCGAACCCGATTTCGAGTCCTATAGGTAAAGGAATGAAAACCTCACCCCCCTTTCTCTACGGTACTGCCTGGAAAGAAGCTTCGACTGCCGAATGCGTCGGGAACGCCCTTCGAGCGGGGTTCCGAGGGATCGATACGGCAAACCAGCGAAAGCATTATTTCGAGGTGGGGGTCGGCGAGGCGATTTCCGAATGGATCTCGGCAGGTCTCGGAAAACGGCAGGACCTTTTTCTCCAAACGAAGTTCACCTCGATCGATGGCCAGGATCACCGACTCCCCTACGATTCGCTCGCGCCCTATTCGAAACAGGTCGAACAATCCTTCGCCACCTCGCTTGAACATCTCGGAACTGATTATATCGATTCTTACGTTCTCCACGGGCCGACCTCTCGAAACGGAGTGAACGAAGGGGATCTCGAAATTTGGCGCGCGATGGAAGTGATCGCCGAATCGGATCGAACCCGTTTTCTCGGGCTGAGTAACGTTAGCCTCGACCAGCTCGAAACGTTTTACCGGGAGGCGAAAATAAAGCCGAAATTCGTCCAAAACCGCTGCTTCGCCCGAACCGGATGGGACCGGGAAATTCGGAAGTTTTGCCAGTCGAAGAAAATCACCTACCAGGGGTTCTCACTCCTTACGGCAAATCCACCCGTCGTCGCCCACCCCGAATTCCGGGGCATCGCCGAACGAACGGAGTGTACGCCTGCGCAGGTGATCTTCGCGTTCGCGAGGCAGGTCGGTATGCTGCCCCTGACGGGAACGACCGACCCGGTTCACATGCGGGAGGACCTCGAATCGGTGCGTCGCTGCCCCTTGACCGAAGCGGATGTCAGCTGGATCGAATCGATTCTGCTCTAGCCGACGAATCCCCGTCGGCCCGGCGGCGGACTCGACTTATGACTCTACGCGTCTAGATATCCTCCCATCCCCACCCCCGGAATATTCGATCGAGGAAATCCTCGATCTTTTCCCTGCTTTTTATCCGCATCTTTGTTAGAGACTGCGTCATGCGATTCATCGATGAAGCAACGATTAAAATCTCGGGCGGCCACGGCGGCCCCGGTTGCGTAAGCTTCCGCCGTGAAAAATTTATCCCGCGCGGCGGTCCCGATGGCGGCGACGGTGGACGCGGCGGCGACGTGATTTTCGAAGCCTCGATCCAGCTCGGAACCCTCCAGGATTTTCGGTTTAAGCGTGAGTATAAAGCACCGAACGGACGCCACGGTTCTGGCGTAAATAAAGAAGGCCTCGCGGGCGATAACATTCTCGTGCGCGTGCCTGTCGGAACGGTCATCCGCGATTTCGAAACGAACGAGATCATCTGCGACTTCACGACCGACGGCCAACTCTGGATCGCCTGTAAGGGCGGACGCGGCGGTAAGGGAAATGCCCACTTCGTTTCCGCGACATTCCAGGCGCCGAAATTCGCACAGGACGGAGAAGAAGGAACAACCGCGCACATTAAGCTCGAACTGAAACTCCTCGCCGACGCCGCGATTATCGGCTTTCCGAATGCCGGTAAGTCGACGCTGATTTCCCGCATCTCGGCCGCGCGACCGAAGATTGCCGACTACGCGTTCACCACGCTCACGCCAAACCTCGGCGTCGTATCGCTTCCCGAGTACCAGAGCTTCGTCATCGCCGATATTCCGGGCCTTATCGAAGGCGCCCATAAAGGCATGGGACTCGGTCATAAATTCTTAAAACATATCGAGCGCACGCGGGTATTCGTCCATCTCCTCGACGGCACGAAGTTCCTCGAAGACGCTACGGGCCCGGGCGAAGATAGCTTCGATCAAGCGATTGAAGAACTCGTTCGCCGCTACACGGTGATCCGCCAGGAACTCGGCCTCTTTAACGAGGCTTTACTGCATAAACCCGAAATCGTGGCTTTAAATAAACTCGATGTGCTCGAGTCGAATCAAGACCTGATCGACCGCGCGCGCGAAGCACTACGCACACGCATTGCGAAAATCCGCGGTGTGCACCCGGAAGCGCAGGAACCGTTCGTGGTATCGGCCGCGACGGGCGCCGGAGTCGACGGACTCCTCTACGCCGTCTACGCGCACATCCAGGACGCCCGCATGAAATCGGCGATTAAGCCCGAACTCGTCGGAAAAGCCACTCTCCCGGACGACATCAGCATTCGGAAGTAGTCCGCGATGAACTGGAGCGAAGTCACGGCTCTCTTCGGCGGAGCATTCGATCCCCCGCACCTCGGCCACCGGGAAGCGGTCGAAGGCCTCCTAAAATATCCGGGCGTCGGCGCGGTTCGCATTATTCCCACCGGCTCTCCCGCGCTTAAAACCGCGCAGACTCCGGGCGAACATCGTCTCGCGATGACGAAGTTAAACTTCACGAAGGCGATCCACGATAAATCGAGCCGGATCACGATCGACGACCGGGAGATTCGCGCCGGAGGTGATCGACCGAGTTACACCTTCGACACGCTCCAGGAACTTCGCAAAGAGGGCCTGCCCTTTGCGTTTGTCCTCGGCGTCGACCAGGTCGAAGCCCTCGATCAGTGGCACCGTTTTCCCGATCTCCTCGGGCTCTGTCACTGGATTGCGCTCGAACGCGAACCGGGCGGGAGCGACCGGATGCGGAAGGCGACCCAGCGACTCGTCGGCTTAGGCGTACTCGTCCCTGCCGGGGATGAGCGGACGTTTGAAACCCGACCGGGAGCTTCCGGAAAACCGACACGATTTATCTGCGTTCCGACCCCGGCCCGCGCCGCCAGTTCAACCGATATTCGCCGGCGTTTTGCCTTAAACTACGAAAATTCCGCACCGGTGACCGAGAATCTAGACCCCCGCGTAAGAGCTTATTTGAACGCGAATCACCTCTATGGTACCTGAAACGAAATTATGACGAGTGATAAGACGATGGACGAAACGACGACCAGCACCCCGGGCTCCGAAACGAATCCCGAAGGGCTCCAGAAAGCACTGCTCTGCGCTCGCGCCGCGATCGATAAGAAAGCCGAAAACGTAAAGGTCCTCGACCTCTCCGAACTCTCGGGCTTCACCGATTACTTCATCATCTGTTCGGGTACTTCCGATCGCCAAGTCCAAGCCATCGGGGAAGCCGTGGCCTCCGCACTCGACGTTGAAGGCTACGATATTCTTTCCGCCGAAGGTCTCCGGGACGGCCGCTGGGTCCTCATGGATTTCGGTGACGTGATCGTTCACGTGTTTCTCGATGCGCTCCGCGATTATTACGATCTCGAGAACCTCTGGAAAGACGCGCCGAAGGTTCGCATCCCCGCTGAATATTACGGCCAGGGCGCGAGCCGTCTGAACTAGGCCCGTTCGCGCGGTTTCGAACGTGAAGATTTACCTCGTCGCCTTCGGAAAACTGAAAGCACCCGGGATCCGTGAGACCGTCGACTACTACGTTCGAAATACGAAAGTGTTCTGCCCGATCGAAGAGGTCGAACTGAAGGCTTTACCCGTTCCGGATAAATCAGCGGCGACGCGACTCCTGATCCAAGAAAAAGAAGGGGCCATTCTTACCGGAAAACTAAGCGGGATTCTTTCTTCGCGTGGCGTTTTCTACCTTCTCGACGAACGCGGAAAAGCGTCGCCCACGCTCGATTGGGCCGCATCTCTCCGTTCACTCGAGGAAAGCTCGATTCCGGAGGTCGCGTTTTGCATCGGGAGCTCCCTCGGATTTTCGGCATCCATAAAGAAAAAGGCGCGCGGGCTTTTCTCCCTCGGGCCGCAGACCCTTTCCCACGAAATCGCCCGACTCGTGACCGCCGAACAGATTTTCCGCTCCCTCTCCGTGCTCCGGGGTCACCCCTACCACCACGAAGGCGCTTAAACCGGAAGCGGATCCAGTCGTCTAATTCCGGATTTTATTCGGGGAACTGACCGCGCGCGCGGAACGACTGGAATCGACCGCTCTTCTCGTCGTAAAGCGCGAGGCCCAGCGAGCGAGCGAACTCGCGCGGACCGATCCAAATCATTCCGCTCCAAAAAGAGTCTTTCCCGCGGCGATAACATTCGCGGAGCCGATACACCGGAAGTCGGGGCGCGAAATGGTGAAGGGCGTGCTGCTCGACCCCCATAAAGAACCACCCCATGCCGAGGGTGGTGTGAAAACTACTTCCGCCCAGTGCCGCGCCGGAGAAATTCCACGCGCCGCCAGATTTTACGTACGCCGGATTAAAGGTGTG
>JANXTV010000104.1 GCA_025352185.1 Oligoflexia bacterium | reverse complement strand
GGGCAATCGGAACGACGGCTCCGTCGAGCGGATGTACTCCATCGGCAAGCCCGAACGGGTATAACGTTTCGACGAACGGAGCTTCGAGCGGATGGTGTAAAGGTGGAATCTCCCGAAACGGAAACCAGGGCGACCAAGGGGGAGGATTCTACTTCGCGAGTAACCGCGATGGAATCGCTTCCGACGCAACTTACCTCTATATCTCGAACTTCTATAACGTCCGGGTCGACCGGTTTAAGCTGACGACCGGTGAATTCAAAGGTTCGGTAACAACTCGTGCGGACTTCTACTACGCAGAAACCTGGACGACGGTAGGCGCATCAGTCGCCGCCATCTATACCCGCCAAGGGAACTGTTCTTACCCGCGGGGTATCTGGACCGACGGTTCTAAGCTGTACGTCTCGACGACTAACCAGTGTAACGTCGGGAACGGCTCGACGGCGATTTCTAAAATCGATCTCGCAACTGGAAATCAGGTCGGATGGCGGGGAGCGATTAACTCGCAGCCAACCGGTGGCGACCCGGGTTGCTCGAGCGCCTCGGTCAGTACCGCGACTCCGGGATGGTGCATCGGCGGTAACGCCGCGGCGGGATATACCCTCGGAAAATTTTCGAACCCGACTTACATGTCGGGGGATGCGAACTTTATTTACGTCAGTGATGAGGACTCGAACCGAATTACCCGATTACCTAAGTAATTAGGAAACCTCTGGGGGGAGGAAAAAATAGTTTTGTGCCGAAGTATATAAACGCTCCGATCATGAACCTGTTGGTCATGACCTTGACTATCCTTTCCGGATGTTCAGTGGGTGGGAGTGCTTTAACTTCGGCGATCACTTCCCAGCAGGTCTCTCCCGTCACGACCGTGACCATCGCGAGTCCCCTGACGAGCCCTTTCTATTCTCGAAATGCCTCCCAGACGATCAGCGGGATGTGCATGGAAGGAGACACGGTCCACCTAAGCGGTGACGCGACCGCCTCCCGTCTTTGTACCGGAAGTGCCTACACTTTCACGGTTACCGCCGCCCTCGACGGCGTTTACTCCTACTTGATTCACCAAACGGAACCCGGCGGTGCCTCCTCCCCCACCCTCCCTTTCGTCTGGATTAAGAAATCGAGTGTGACTCCTCCCGCCCTCATCTCACCGAACACGGCCACGTATTTTTCCGCCCTCGACTTCCTAAATTTCACCGGTACTTGTGAAACCGGATCGACGATCACCCTCGGCCTAGACGGTACGGGATCGACGACCTGCTTAAATTCAAATTTCGCAATCACGCTCCCGAAACTTGCGGACGGTGACTACATGATCGACGTTCAGCAGCGGGACCAGGCCGGAAATACCGCGAGTGTCATCGTGCTTTGGAAAAAACATGTCTTAACCCTCTCCCCAATCAGTTCGTTCCTCGTCGTAAACACCCCCCAAGTGTTTACTCCCACGGGTGGCTCGGGCGTCTACACACTGTCCGTCCAAACGAATAACTCGGGTGGGGTACTGAACACGTCCACGAATACCTATACGGTGGGCCACATCGCCGGGGCGCTCGACACGCTCATGCTTACGGACTCACTCGGTACGATTGTAACCGCGACGATCAACTCCGTGGCCGGTGCCGCCGACCACCTCGACCTCGTCGGCGGAGACGCCCAAACCGCGTCGATCGGAAATCTTTTCGCCGCCCCCCTCGCCGCGAAAGTCGTCGACCAATTCGGAAACGGAATTCCGAGTGTATCCGTGTTTTTTAATGTCTCGAACGGAAACGCGTCGTTAGTAAATTCCCCGGTACAGGTCTCCGATAGTAGCGGCGCGGTTCAAATGAATCTGCGGGCAGGTTACCGTTCTGTTCGAAATACGATCGAAATCGCACCCCTCACGAGCGTACTTCCCGACCTGGCCGCGAGCGGTCGAGCAAAACTAATTCTCTCGGAGACGACTTCTTTCGGCGGTACCGGAACATTCGGCACGCTCTATAATACTGCCTCTACCCCGGGGATGATGGTTACCGTCGATCTAAATGGAGACACCGTAAAAGATGTGGTCGTTCTAAATACGGGCGATTCCAGCATCGGGGTCTTTCTCGCTCGGGGAAGTGGCCTTTATTCTCCGATGAGTCGGTTTAGCACGTGTTCGAGTTCCACCTCCATCGCGACCGCCGACTTTAACGGAGACGGAAAAGCAGATATCGTCGTTTCGTGCGGCGGGTCTGATAACGTGAGCATTCTCCTCGGAAACGGGGCGGGTGGTTTCGCTCCCGCTACGACGTTCTCCACGGCCGCGACCCTTCCGTCACCGATTGCCGTCGTCGTGGCAGACTTTGATGGTGATGGTAAAAAAGATCTCGCCATCGCTTCCTCGGCCGACGCCGGGGGCGGTACGAGTCGAGTCGGAATTTTTCGCGGTAACGGGAATGGCACGTTCGTCGCCCCGGTCACCTATACGGTCGGACTTTCCCCGAGCGCCATTGCGTCGGGGGACTTTAACGGAGACGCAAAACCCGATCTCGTAACGGTAAACAGCGGTGATAACACGGGCAGCGTGCTCACCAACTCGGGCACCGGTACATTCGGAGCCGCGGTCACCTTTGCAACCGGCCAGTCGCCGAGCGCGATCATCGTCGGGGACTTTAACGGCGATACGAAAGTCGACCTCGCCGTGGCAAACGGCCTCGATAATAGCATCTCGATTTTCTTAAATGACACGTCCGGAGGATTTGCGGCGGGTCTGAATACCTCGTGCGGTGCTAACCCGACTTCACTCGTCGCGAATGACTTTAATGGGGACGGTAAGCTTGACCTCGGAATCACCTCGGGTGGAGATAGTACGTTCGAAGTATTAACCGGTACCAACGACGGACTCTTCTCCGGTAGCGTCGCGTACGCGGTAGAATCCAATCCGAGCGCGGCGGTACTCACGGACGGAAATTCCGACGGAAAACTCGACGTCGTCGTAGCGAGCAGTGCGAACGGAAATATCCAGTTTCTCCCCCTCCAGGCATCCGGTAAACTCGGCTTCTCGACGCCAGTCGGACTGAATATCTCTGCGGTCGTGAGCGGCGATTTCGATGGAGACGGTAAGTTAGACTTGGCGGCCGTAAACTACGATTCGAAAACCGTGACGATTCTGAAGGGCGTCGGCAACGGACTCTTCACCTTTAAAGCAACGCTGACGACGGCGCTTGCGCCATCTGCAATCGCGGTCGCCGATTTAAATCGAGATGGTAAACTCGACCTCGTCGTGACGAATGGCGGATCCAGTACCGTCAGCCTATTTCTCGGAAACGGAAATGGTACTTTTCAAGCCCGCACGGATTCATCCACGGGTGCCGGCCCCGACGGCGTATGGGTTGGAGACTTTAATCGCGATGGAAAGCCAGATCTCGCCGTCGCGAACGGAACGAGTAATACCGTTTCGATCCTGATCGGCGCCGGAGACGGAACGTTCGCGCCTAAAGTCGACTATTCCGCGGGTGGAAATCCAACCTCGATTCAGGTCGGTGACTTTAACGGCGATCGAATCGCGGATATCGCCGTCGCGGCGTCGGCCGATAATGCAGTCAGTATTCTCCTCGGAAATGGGGACGGGACCTTCCAAGCAAAGATCCAATACGTCGTCGCGGCCTCCCCTACCGTTCTCGCAATCGGTGATTTAAACGGCGATGGCCGAATTGATATTGCCGCCTTAAGTCCGGCGACTTCGAACGTGAGTATTATTCTCGGTGTCGGTGACGGCTCCTTTCTGAATGCCAATGATTTCCCCGTGGGTAACACGCCGATTGGCATCCTCACGGGCGATTTCAACGGGGACGGAAAGCTCGATCTCGCCGCGACAAACAGTACCGATAATACGATGAGTGTGCTCCTCGGGAATGGTTTTGGCGCTTACAATACGCTGAATTCGATTCCGATGAACGCAAACGTGAACGCCATCACGAGTGGAGATTTTAATGGGGACGGTAAACTCGACTTCGCGGTCGGGGACGGCACCAATAACGCAGTCCAACTAAAGTTGGGGAATTAGGAGAATTCAGTCGACCGAGTCGATTCGTATGCGGTTTTAAAAAAAAGCTTAAATAGGACGTCAGTAGCATGAGCAAGAAAGAAAAAAATCCACGGGAAACTCGTGGGGGGCGCGCGAAACATTTCGCAAGCCTCCTGGGTATGCTCGCGTTTTTTTCATTCTCGAGCTGCGTGAGCGAAAACAGCACTTCCGCTACGGCACTGGCTCCCGTCGTCTTAAATGGCGTGAGCGTGATCACCTACGACCTAACGAATACGTCGCTGAAGGTGAATGGAAAGTTTAACCTAGCCGGCACGAGTGACCTGAATCTCATCCACATTCATAGTGATTCGGCCTGTAATACCGCGGCGATTGGAAACGGGATTGAAAGCGACTTTGAGACCACCGGGATCCTCGTCACGGTTCCGAGTACGGTGCACACGTCCCTTTACGTCAGCACGAATACTTCTACCGAATGTTACTTCCTCATCGAATACGCGCCGTCGCACGTCGCTCCCGCTCCGCCCACTTTCACGTCGAGCGCACCCGCTTCCCCCTCGAGAACTTCTACGAGTCCGGTTCTGTTCGGAGCCGTTTCGCCAGTTACCCTCACGGTAAACTTTTTCAGCGATCCCGTCTGTTCGACGTTGATCGGCTCGGGACCCGCCCTCAGCTTCTCGACCTCGGGTATCATTGCGAGTGTGCTCGCAAACCAAGCCAATCCGATCTACGTCCAGGGCGTCGAACCCTTCGGGAACGCCTCGACCTGTACCTTACTTACGACTTACACCCATTCGACAAACGGCCCGAGTCCGCCGCTCTTTTCGGCACTCTCGCCACCTTCGCCTAACCGAACTTCTCTGACTCCGCTCGTGACCGGCCAGGTGTCCGGCACCACCACCACGGTTTCCATCTTTAGCGACGCCGCTTGCGGGTCTCTCCTCGCGAGTGGACCTTCTGCAGATTTTACGTCGACCGGTATTCAAGTCACGGTCCCGAGTAATGTCGCCACGACGCTCTATGCGGTCGCTTACGATAATCTGAATCAACCGTCGATCTGTACTTATTTAAGCACGTACGTGCATGACATAACACCGCCCGCAGCGCCGGCGTTCGCTTCCCTAACGCCCGCTTCGCCCACTCGGATTACGATTTATCCGGCGATTACGGGAACGGCATCGGCAGACACGGCCGTGATCAAACTCTATAACAGTGCGGCATGTACGACCCGAATCGGTATGGGGACGAAAGTAGAATTTGAGGGCGTGGGCATTACGACCAGCACGCGCCCGAACGACACGACCCTCATTTACGCCCGTGCGGAAGACCTAGCCGGAAATGCATCTGCCTGTACGAGCCTGGCGACTTTTACGCACGATACGCTGCCCCCGGATCCTCCGGTTTTCAGTTCGACCCTCCCAATCTCTCCGAATAATCAATCCGTTACTCCGTATATTTTCGGAAATGCGTCGATCGATAGTGTCTCCGTATCGATGTTTAGTGATGACCACTGCCTCACCCCAATCGGATCCGATACGGCCGATCATTTTACGACGACGGGCGTGCACATCACCACTCCCTCCCCGGTTGGAATCGGTACGGTCGCGACTCCCGTCTATGCGGTCTCCTACGATGAAGTGGGTAACCCATCGAGCTGTACCTACATGCTGGACTATAAGTATTCGAATGCTCCCGCGCCGGCTCCGACGTTCTTCCAAAGTCTTCCCGTGTCACCTTCGCGCGTTTCAACGACCCCGTATATTCGGGGCGGTGTCGCGGCGACGATCGTGAAGATCGACCTCTATAAAGATGCCGCGTGTACCCTTGCTCTCGCATCGGGTAGTAAACCCGTCTATTCCACGAGTGGTATTCAAATTACGGTTCCGGCGAACTCGACTACGAACGTCTACGGGATCTCAACCGATGTGTACGGAAACAGTTCGGGATGCACCTCGCTCACGACGTACATCCATGAGAACCACGTTCCCCTCGATCCGACCTTTTCGAGCTCGGTTCCCGTGTCACCGAATAACACTTCCGGTACTCCCTTCATCATCGGTTCCGCACCGTCGAATCCACTCAGTCAGCTCACGGTTTCATCCATCGGAATTTACGATAGTCCGGCATGTGTAAACCGTCTAGCATTCAGCACGGCGGCGACGTTCGCGACTACCGGGATTCAGCTTACTCTACCGCAGGATGTTTCGAATGCGCTTTACGCTCGCGCCGACGATGCCGCCGGGAATACGAGTGGCTGCGCTTTCCTCATGGATTATGTTTACAGCACGCTAAAGCCCGGCCGACCGGTTTACGGCTCTACGACGCCGAATACTCCCTCGTATACCCAGAACACCGTAATCAAGGGCAACTACGCCGCTTCTCCCGATTTCCTCGCGATGGCGAGCGTTTCAATCTACTCCGATCCCGCTTGCACCGTCTCGCTCGCGACCGCGGCGCCGGCCCTTTTTACTTCGACCGGAATTCCAATCACAGTTACGCAGAATGCGACCACGACCGTTTACGGGAAAACCGTAAACATCGTCGGTAACGAATCGGCGTGCTCACTTCTCGTAAACTATTTCCATAACGATCTCGGACCCGCAAATCTTGCCACCTTCGTAAATCCGAACGGGTCGGTTTTTGTGAGCTGGAACCCCGACCTCACCGCCTCCCCCGCTCCGACTTATAACTTAAAACGTTCGACGACACCGGGCGGGCCGTATACCGTAATTCTTCCGCAGAGTTCGAGTACTTCGTTCACCGATATTTCGGTAACGAAAAATACTACTTACTACTACGTCGTGAGTTCCTCGAACAACACGGGCCACAGCTTTAATTCACCCGAAGTTTCCGCGACAGTATCGGTCTCCACCGGAGTAAATCCTGCCTCTCTCGTCGCGACTCCCGGAGAAACCGCAATCAATCTTACTTGGAGCGGATTTCCGAGTTCACTTTTCTATAAAGTTTACCGCGGCACGACCGCCGGTGGCCCCTATACCCAATTAGTATCGAATCTCTTTTCCCAAAACTATATCGATATGACCGTTACGAATGGCGTCCCCTATTACTACGTCGTTTCGGCTACGAACCCGGCTGGCGACAGTATTCAGTCCAATGAAGCGAGTTCAGCTGCGCAAGCCGCCCCACCCGCGCCTACGAACTTAAACCTAGTCATGGTCCGTTCTTCCACGGCGTGCGCGGGTGGACACGGAGTAACTTTAAGCTGGTCCGCTCCGAGTTATTATACAAATTTTACTGTTTACCGCGGTGGAAATCCGGGAGCAACGTTTCCGATTACGGTTACGGCCGGAACGAGTTACGTCGACTGCGGCGCGACCGGAAACGGTGGAATCAACGATAACTATTATAGCGTCAGCGCAAACTGGGGCACTCTCACCTCTGTAAAATCTAACGAAGTCGCGTGCGCGAATAATCCGGAACCGATTCTTACTCTTTCGCCGGGTAATACCACGATCGAGCTCGACTGGACGGCGCCCACGAACGCTCTCAACTACATCGTTAAACGTTCCCTCACTCCGAACGGACCGTACGCCACGCTCAATGGATCGGTGGCCGGCACCCACTATTCCGATTCGGCTGTATCGGCGGGCGTCCCCTATTTCTACACGGTAACGGCGAAATATGCCGGGGCCCTCGAGGCGTTTCCATCGGTTGAGAGAAGCGGTATTATCGGTCCGAATCCGAGCGCTCCTACAAATCTCGTCCTCACGCAGTTGGGTAATTTCCCGCAGTTGGACTGGACGCCGCCCCAGAACTATAACGGTTTTAATATCTACACGGGCCCGTCGGCCGCCGGACCATGGACCTACCTCGCAAATAGTACCACCAATAGCTTTACCGACGGCTCCGGCAACTTTGGTAAAATATACTATTCCGTGACTGCACTCTGGGGAACCTACGAAACCGGTAATTCGAATTCCGTCTGGTTCCGGTATGGTTATCCGACGACGTTCACCGCAACCGCCACCGCGACGCAGGTGAATCTGAGCTGGAGTGCAGTAGCCGGGGCCACGAACTATAAAGTGATGCGGAGCCTCGTATCGCAGGGTCCTTATACGGTTCTCAGCGCCGCAAACGCGGCCACGACTTATGCCGATACGGCAGTCACATTAAACACCGGATATTTTTACGTCGTTTCCGCAAACTTCGCGGACGGTACGAGTGGACAGCTTTCGGTCGAGGCGAGCGCAATGCCGGGGGCCGGAAAAATTCCGAGTGGCCTAACTATCCTGGCAACCACCACGGGCTCGGTCACGCTCGATTGGTCGAAAGTAAATGGCGCCACCGGATACCGTGTGTATAAATCGAGGAACGTAATCGGCGGACCATATACTCTAGACGGATCAACGGTCACCCCCACGAATAAAAATGTAACGGGGCTGACTTCTGCCTCTACCTATTACTTTAAGGTGACCTCCATGACCGGCGCCTCGGAATCGGGCCAGTCGTCGATCGTTTCTGCATTAACGTACTCACCGCCCGGCACGCCAACGACGATCGCCGCGAATAACCAGGTGACGCTCCAATGGGCCCCGGCGACCGGCGCCACTTCCTACTCCGTGCTCCGTTCGACCAATGGAGTTAATTTTTCGACGATTGCTAGCGGTATTACCGCGACAAATTACGATGACGTAACCGCATTAAACGGCGGACTGTACTTCTATAAAATGGCCGGGTTCTTCCCAGGCGTTACTCTTTATTCCCTCGTGAGCACGGGAACGACCCCCGGAATTATTCCTCTCGTTCCGAATGGAGTCCGCGTAACGGCAAACGCGACCGGTACCGACGTCACTCTCGACTGGCCGGTAGTAGCCGGGGCCACGACCTATAATATCTACGTCGCCGCGACGAGCGGCGGCCCTTACGGCGGAGCCGCTATGTCGACGGCGTCTTCCGCGGGGAACGTGCTAACGGGACTAACCGCGGGAACGACCTACTACATCGTCGTGTCGGCTTTAAACGGGACTAACGAATCGGGAATGTCGACCGAGATTTCAGTCATCCCGGGACTTCCGCCCGCGGCCCCGATTGTCACGGTCGGTACCGGCGCCCAACTAAATATTTCCTGGACCGCAGTCCCCGGGGCCGCGACGTACGAACTTCAGCGATCGAATGACTTAGTCACATTCACTACCGTCGTGGCATCGACCGCCTCCCTTTCGTTCGTCGATAATGGAATTACGAGCGGCCAGAGCTACGTATATCAGTTTATCCCTAAGGGCGCCGGCGGAATCGCGATGTCCCCATCTCTCTTAAGCACTAAAATTACACCGGTCATTACGCCGCTCGTTCCGCTCGCACTTACCGCATTTGCCCCGAATCTCACCTCCGTTCAGCTCGACTGGATCGCAATGCCGAACGTCGTTACCTATAACATTTACCGCGGTTCGGCCGTCGGCGGACCGTACGCATTCCTCGCTTCGGTCGTGAACCCGACCCATACCTACATCGACTCCGCAGTATCGGGTGGGAATACTTATTCTTACGTCGTCACATCGATCAACACCCACGGGGTCGAGTCGGGTTACTCGAATGAAAGTAGCGTTATCCTCTCCTCGAAACCTACGGGACTCGTCGCGACTCTCGGACCCAACGACGTGAATCTAGCTTGGAACGCCGTCGGCGGCGCCGCTTCCTACATCGTGAAACGATCGCTCGTCACGGGTGGACCTTACGGAATTCTTGCCTCCGGACTAGGCTCCCCTGCTTTCGTCGATTCGAATATCGTGAATGGAAAAGACTACTTTTACGTCGTCGAAGCAGTCTTCGCGGGTGGCACGATCTCTCCCCAGTCGGCCGAAGCTTCGGTGACGGGAAGTGAGACGATTAATCTCCAAGTTCCGATCGAACTCACTGACCAGAGCCTCGCTTCGAAAACATCGGTAGTAAGTTTCGAGAGTACCCAAACTTCGCTCGATACGGCCGACTACGACGGGACCGTAACCTACGAGCTCGAGGCCATCGTAAAAAATACAGACGGATCGGCCCGGGCCGTAAATCTCATTAACTCCGCCTCGGCCGTCGTAGGTACCCTTACGGTCCCCGCAACGACGACGAATCCCCTCCGCATGCGCGCCGTCTTCACGCCGACCGCCGGTAAAAATATTTACCGCTTACGACTCGCCGCCTCGACAGCCGCGGGAAGTCTCCAGGTCCTTTCCGCCCGAATTCTCGTCACTCAAGTCGCCGCCACCCGCACCCGAATTTATATCCCACTCCTCAGTTCCGGAGCCGCTCCGCAATCGGGGGACGGTGCTTCGCCAATCGAAACGACCCAGCTCGGAACGTACGGAAACTTAAATTCCGGCTCTCTCTACCGCCGGGATCCGAGCGCTTATTCAGAACTCGAAGATTTTAACCCCTGGGAATTTGAAGCCGTCGTCGCGACGGGAGGGGGCGCTACCGGAACGGTCGGCCTCTATAATACGACGCAGAGTGCACTCGTACAGGAAACGGAAACCGAGTTTACTAACACGAATCCAACGCTTGTAAATTCACCGTTCGACGAAGGCGTCGCTAATTTCACGACGATAAATGACCTGGAGGACTTCTCGGTCTCCATGACGTGTAAGTATGGCTGCGCGGCTGCGCAGAATTCGGTACTCTACAAGGCGGGACTCTGGGTCCGCCTCACCCATTTAACGAAGGCCGAGATTCCTTTCCGGATCGCCTTGGGGAATACATCCGCGGGAGCAACACTCGATACCGAGAGAACCCGAATGACGCTCGCGAAGTTTTCAAATCCCGTCGTAAATTTCCAATCAGTCCTCACCCCGCCGGCGTCGGGATCGGCGACGATGAGCCTAAAAACTGTGGGTACTCTCGATACCCTTCTGACGGGAGCGAGTACCGTGACGGGCTCCACACTCGCCTATCCAAGCGGAGGAAAAACCTGGAACCGGAGTGGGGCAATTACCCTCACTACGGATGACCGTTTCGTACCGAGCTTCACGGCGACGGGTGGCTCGGCGTCGGTAAACGACGCCACGCTCATTATCCAGACCTCGAACTAAAGGAAGAAATAGATCCCACAGCCGAACGAAAAGTAACTCAACGACGCGGGATGAATTTTCGCCGCAGATATCGTCGAATACGATTGAATTTGCGTTCGAAGGACGACTCCCGGAGAAACCTGGTAATCTGCCCCCAAGACGAGTCCGAAATAAACTCCCGAACCCGATATGACGGGAGCGAGGTCATCCGAACGGTTAATCGTGCCCGACGCTACGCCGATTCCAGGTCCAACGAAAAACGAATACCGTTTTACCAGGAGCGTGGTCGATTCGGAGCTCTTTGCCATCGAAGGTGCCGGGGACTTAAAATACCAGCGACCGGAAAATCCGGTGAACGATACTCCCGATGAATACGGGCCGAGCCGGAAACCTCGGTTATGCTCGAAAGTGACGCTCAGGTCGTCGCTGAGCATGTAGTCGAGAAATAACGAAACGGTACCGGGACCTTCACTGCGCTTAACCGACGTATCGACGGTTCCAACGGGGGTCGTCGCAGTAATTCCTGCCCCACCGTAACCTAAAGATCCTCCCAAATGAAAATCACCGGCGCGGGCAGTAAGGATCGAGAACGGAACAGACATCAACATCGAAATGAAGATGACTCTTCCGTTAAGCCACATTCTTTAGATGGCCTCCGACCGGGGTCGCGGAAGCGGCCGGGAATACATCGTCGAGGTTTGCCTCGCCACGAGTCACCATTTCCTTCAAGCGAAGCGAAAGCTGAGTGAGAAGTCGATTCTTATCTGCATCCTTTAAACCGTCGTTTCGTGAAAGTTCATCCCGCACGAGTTCCGCCGTCATCGGAGGGCAAAGGGATACGAAATGGTCGGCCATCTTAGGAACCACCCGGAGGTAGGCCACGACTTCGTCGGGCATACAGCGAGAAAGGAACCGCGTGAGTTTCTCGGCATTCCACTCGTGGATGAAAGCGAGCGAAGGAGTTGAACGTTTATAACTATCGAATGACCTCGGAGATTCAGCCGAAAGCGAATTGAGAAGTTGGA
>JANXTV010000088.1 GCA_025352185.1 Oligoflexia bacterium | reverse complement strand
GCTGCGTGAAGTTTACGAGGTAGATCGGAAATTTATTCGAGGCGATGAGTTCGGCGATCTTAAGGTGCAGCGGTCGTTCGCTGTACTCGAAATCGAGCGGGACCGGACGGAGGGTCGAACGCACGAGTGACGTCGGTAGTCCGTTTAAGTCGGTTAGGGCCTTTTCGAAAAACGAAGTATCGCCGAGAGTCGCCGACATCAGCAGGAACCGTGCGTGTTTTAGCGTGAGGAGCGGAATCTGCCAGGCGACGCCGCGGTCCCGGTCCGAATAGTAGTGAAACTCATCCATGATGATATCCGCGTACGGAGTCGCGTCGCCGAGGCGGAGCGCAAAGTTCGATAGGATCTCGGCCGTGCAGCAGATGATCGGTGCATCCGGATTCACCGTCGCGTCGCCGGTGATCATGCCGACCTGGTCGGGGCCGAAGTCGTTACAGAGGGCCAGGAACTTTTCGTTCACCAGCGCTTTAATCGGACAGGTGTAGATCGAGCGTTTTCCGCTCGCGAGGGACTGGAAGTGGAGGGCGGCGGCGACCAGGGATTTCCCCGATCCGGTCGGAGTATTTAGGATTACGTTCTTCCCCGAATAGAGCTCAAGGATCGCTTCTTCCTGGGCGGGATAGAGCTCGAGGTTCCGTTCGAAGGTGTGTTCGAGGAAAAGGTCGAGCGGGTTTAAGGCCGTGCCCGTGGCGGCGGCCTTTTCGCGGCTCTGGTCTAATAGATCTTTTAAGGACCAACCCATGGACCGGATATATCAGATGGGGGCGAATTTCGGGGGTTTACCCGCTGACTTTTCGGGCGACGTCGGCTATCAAGTCCCCATGCCGATGATTGAACTCCGTAAGAAAGCGGGCACCCGCAGCCCGAATGATTTGGTCGTTTCCGTTCAGGAGAAGACTTTCGACTACCTCCAGACGACGATCACCCCCGAGATTCGCATCTCGGCGTATCTCGACCGCGATTACCCGCTGATCGAAGCGGAGTACGCGGAAGTTTTCGTCTCCGAAGACTGTAAGTTTGAATCGAAGATCGTGAGCATGACTCCGGGAAGCCGCACCCGTAAAGGCATCGTGCTCCCCGGACCGATGTCGAATGGTGAACAGCTCGTGATCGTCGTCGCTCGTCGATCGCTCTAGTCGGGTCCCGAGGCTCTAGCCTAGTGCCGAGGCTCTAGCGGTAGGTTTGCGGGCCTAGTATTGAATCGTGCCGGTATTTCCGCCCATGCCGTACGTGCTTTCAAGCACTGTGTACGTTAAGCGCTTCGCGGCCGGATCCCAGTGGAGCGCGCAGTAGTTTACGCCGCCCGCTTCCGATGCGAGATTAAAATCAGCGATGTCGACGTTCCAGATGTTAAATCCAGTCGTCCCGATTCCCTGGTCGGCGGCACCGTTCGCCTGGTGACGAAAGACGAGCCATCCGCGCGCGGCGGCCGAAGTATCCGGGATATAGAGCACGTCGTGGTGGCAGGCGCTGAAGGCATGGCCGGGCACGTTCGCGCCGATCGCGGTAATCGAAATTCCGGCGTTCGTGCCGTCATGGCCGTTGCTCCCATCGTGCCCATTGCTTCCATCATTCCCATTCGCCCCGGCTACGCCGTTACAAACGATCGCCGTCGTCGGAGCCTGCCCATCGACGTGAGTCGCGTAGACGGTTCCACCCGCTAGGCACTGATAGTTACTCGCGGCGGTCGCGGTAAGGACCGAGTTAATTCCGTTACAGATCGTACTGACGGAAGTCGCGGTCTCGGCGGCGTCCTGCGTGCCGTTATTATTCGTATCGGTGAATGTCGTGAGTACGGTTCCGCCGGCCGGGCAAGCACTCGTGGCCGCGGTGCCGACCCGAATTCCGGCGCCGACTCCCTGATCTCCTTTAGCGCCGTTACACACGGGCGTGGTCGCGGTGATCGTCTCGCCCGTATCGAGGGCGCCGTTTCGATTCGCATCGAGAAAAGTTTTTAGAGTGAGGCCACCGGTGGGGCACTCGATGGCAGTCGCAACCGCGACGGACACGCCGGTTCCGATTGGGAGTTCGGTGATCCCTTGCGAAGCGGCTGGCTTTTCGACCGTCTTACTGCAGGACGGGAAAGCGATGAGTACGAAAAACGAGAGGCCAAGCGAGACGGCGGGGAAACGTCGGATCATAGGGGCTCCATCCATGGTTGCGTCCTTCTCGTCGTGAGAAGCGCGGGGTCACTTCTAGTTAAAGCGAATTCCGGGCCAGGGATGGGGAAACCTAAAAAGCTTAAGGTTCAAGCCCTTAGCCCCTCGGCAGGGACTGCCCGGTGCGTTTAGACTGGGTATTTTACCGACACAGTGGCGCGACGGTGACCCTTTTCGGCCGTCAGCGAACGAGCGAAATCCGAAACTTCCGACCCTTAATCCGGCCATCGGTCAGACTCTGGACGGCGTCTGGGGCGATCGCCTTCCG
>JANXTV010000068.1 GCA_025352185.1 Oligoflexia bacterium | reverse complement strand
CCGCCCTCATTTACATCACGCCCGTATACCTGAATAGCCCGGCCCAAATTTCACGAATGCTTACCCAGCTTCAAGAAAGCGCCGTCCGTTGCGTAGTGATTCTCGTTCAGGCGAAGGATTATATTCAGGCGTTACCCCCGGGACTCACTTACCAAGTAGTAAACGAAACAAATCGTACGGCGAAAGAGAATCATGATCAGATTCTTCGTCGAAACGGGCAGCTCGGAGTTCCTACATTTGTGATCCAGCGAGCCCGTTCCCTCGCACGATCTCTTTCCAAACCGGTGGTCAGGTAAGCCATGGGAATGAGTCGGGACGCCTTTTTCAGAATCTGTCTCTTTACGACGCTCGGGTTCGGAATTCTGCTATCGGATTTCCACTATTCCCGAAGCCCGAGCTGGGCCCTTTTCCTTCTCTATATTCTCAGTGCGTTCCTCCAACGCTGGATTATGGCGGGGAAGAATTTCGATGTGAAAAGTCTCGCCCCGGAGGAGAGCGCGCGTATCGAAGAAAGCCGGCGTCTGTATTACTGCGGGGCGAGTTTAGAATCCGAAACGGATGATCCCGAGTCGACCGCGATACGGGAAATGTTGGATCCCCGCCGTGCACTTTTTCGAAAGGCGGGGCAGATTTTCATCGTAACGCTTTATATCTACCTCCTCTTTCGATTTGGGATCAGTTTACGGGCGTGGGATTTCTTTTTTATCGGGGGGGCGATCGTCTTTCTGATGGCCGCCACCTCCGGACATATGTTGCTCGCTCTCGGATTGAATGCAGTCGTCGCGATTCCATTCGGCTTCGGTCTCGATTCGCTGAGCGGCCCGCTGACGGCAGTCTATTTTCTCCTTTGTGTCATCACGTTTTCAGCCCATCGATTCTACGAAGAGTCCCGTAAGGGTGACCGCGATGAACCCGAGTGGTTAAACCGCGAGTACGGACGAATGATCGGAGTTGCGGCGCTCGGAATGGTGGGCATCGCGGGGCTCGCATTTTGTGTAAACCAACTTTTTCCTGATCCGTCTCCCGAAAAAGGTATTTCCTTCGTGGAGAAGGCGGTCGACTTAAATCACCGTCTCGGTGCGAAGTGGCTATCGCGCGCGGGAAATGCGCTGCCCGAAACGGACTCGAAACGCGCGGGTACCCGACCGTCCGGAGAGGAGGCCCGACGAGCCACGCAGAAATTCCGTGCGGTTCTCGAGGAAAGGGGTACCGGACCGACCCGGGTCGACGTCGAAACGCTACGTCGGGCTTTGGAACTCGCGAAAACTCACCCTTCTCTCGGGGACGTGGGATCGGTAAACCCTCCTGGCGGTACCTCCGGGAGCGCTGGAGGCTCCGGGAACGGCGTGAGGGGATTCGGCCGCGAGGGAAAACTTTCACTCGCCGAAGCCCAGAAAATCCTTTCGAAAATCCATCGAGATTCTCGAGAAAAATCGGCGGAAATTGCGAAGGCGGCGCGGTCGCTCGAGACGTCCGTCGAAGAGGCGAAACGACGCGGGGCTACGGACGCCACGGGACTAACGGACGAGGAGCTCGAGAATCTCGGGAAAGCCTTAGGTCCGCACGAAGGTGAAAGGCTTTCGGTAACGGAAGCGGGAAAATTTCTTGAACAGGTTCCACCGCCCTCTCCTTTCGATAATTCTGAATACGCGCAAGCCGCTCGCACGCTACGCGAGACGGTTACGGAAACTGGGAAGCGAGGAGAATCCGAACTTCCGGAAATCGACCCCGCCGTACTTGAACAACTTGCACGAGGTACGCCCCAATCTGGAATTCCCTTGGCCGATGCCGAAAGGGCACTTTCGAAACTCCCCCGGGTGTCCGAGGGCGATCAAACGCAAAAGGCTGAGGCCATTCGCTCGTTAGAGGGCTCCGTGAAGGCGGGAATAAAGAACGGTGACTCAGAAGTAAAGGGCCTATCGAGTAACGATCTCCACGAGATCGGACAGGCACTCGGTAATGATGAGGCTCGCGAATCGATTCTGAAGGCAGAAAAGAGTGCGGCCCGAATCGAAAATGTCGCCGAAAAGCCGGTTTTGATACCGCACCCCGAAGTTCCGAAGCCACCGGAGTTCATTTCGGAAGAAATGCTTCGCAAAGTCGTGCGCTTCCTAAAGCCATTATTCCTAATTCTATCCGTTTTACTCATAGCTCTATTCATCCGAAAAATTCGGGCGAAACATGATCCGTCGAAACTCGAGGAAAATGCGAAAAAGAAGCTCTCGCGTGTGGAGAAAAGAACTCTCTGGCAAGATCTCCGAGAAATCGAGCGCGCAGGACTTTCGGTAAGCGAAGAAGTAGTCGCTCGGTACCAGCACTTCTTAAAGGCGATGGCGGGCGTTAACTGCGCGAAACCCGAATCGCTTCCGCCTGCTGAATTTCGTGAATATATCTGCGGAACGTTTCCAAAACTATCGGGACCGTTCTCGACCCTGACCGACGTTTTTTGTGACGTGTTCTACGGAGAGCGGGACCTCGATGGCGCCGGACTCGGGCGATTTCGAGCGGATCATCGCCGAATTTTAAAGTCGTTACTCTAGGGTTTAGAAACTACGTCCGGTGTTTCTTAAAACGAAACACCTGCGTTATCCATTTAACTTTCCGAACGTTTTACCTTCGATTAGTTTCCTCACCATGATCTCTCCGTCGATCATTGAAAACCTCCCTTCTCGCGTTTATCCCACGAATGGGAACGAATCACCCGACGTCGTGGTCGAATCTTTACGCGTCGATCGCGGTACGCTTCGAGTGGTCAGGGATGATCGTTTAGCCGGGGGGACGAAGCAGCGCGCGATTCTGCCTTACCTAAGGGACCTCATCGCCGAAGGATTCGACGACTACGTCTACGCGAGTCCTTTTTGCGGTTATGCCCAGGTCGCGCTCGCCAGTGCGTGTTCGCTACTCGGCGTGAGAGCGACGATTTACTGCGAAGGAGATCAAACGGCCGGTCGGAAGGGATTATTCCATCCGTTCTCGGAACGTGCCCGGTCACTCGGAGCGCAAATCATTCGAGTCGAGAACCTCGAGGAAGCCACCCGGGAAGCCCACCTCTATGCCCGCGAGAAGCGGGGAGCGATCGAGCTACCGCTTGGTTTTGATAGTGAATCTTTCCGCGAACACCTTGGGAGAGAAGTGACGAAGCAATGGGCGGGAATTCTGGATGCGGAGAAAACGAATCCCCGGGCCATCTGGCTTCCCCTTGGGAGTGGAACGCTCGCTTCGGTTTTTAGTCGAGTCGTACCGAAAGAGATTCAGCTCCACTGTGTAAATGTGCGCATCTTCTCCCTAGAATCTCCGAAGCTCGCCCGATTCGTCGGAGATCCGCGCATCATTCTCCACGATGCACCCGAACTTTTCTCCGAGCCTGCGCGTTTGCCGCCAGAAATTCCTTCGAATATTCACTACGACGCAAAACTTTGGCAGTTCTTAAAACAGCACGCGGAAGATGGCGATCTTTGGTGGAACGTCGGCCCCTAAATTTTCTGGAGGGCGTCGACCTTAGCGTTAAAAGCGGTCGCGGCGGCATTCGCCCGGTCGCGTACTCCGTTTAGCGATTGGAAGAGTTCATACTGAGGATGTTTCGGGGAAACCAGATACGACTTTTGGCCCTTCGAAGCGATTAAGAACGAACTCCGAAATGCTTCGAGCTCCCCCTGGGTGCCGCGAATTTTAGCGACGTCTTCCCGCATGCCCACAAGCAGCGATTTCCGCGCCTCGCGCTTCGAGGGATCCCCGGTGGAGGCGGCCTTTTCCGCCTCGGGTAATTTCTTCTCGACCAGGCCGCACTGGCGGTCGATTTCGCTCAGGGTGGTCTTTAACTGGGCGTCAAACGAGGCGACATCCACGGGCAGGAGTCGGCTCTCTTTCGCCACCGCGGTGAAGTGATTCGAAACTTCCTGATAGGCCTTAAAAGATTTTCCTAGCCGATCGCTCATTTTTTCCGAAGTCTTCTCGAAAGACTGTATTTTTGAATAGGCAGGGTCGTCGGAGGTGATGCGGTCCCGACCGGCAATACTAGAGGTAAACGCATCGATTTCGGAACGGGCAATGACCGATTCCGAGAAAGTCTGCTCACGGGATTTCGTCATGACCGTGAAACTCTCGGTGATAGCTGGGAACGGGGCCTGCGTGAGATCTGCCCCACTCTTTTTAGCCCCCTCGATAAACTTCCTCTTCTCATCGAAATCCGCATTTACTTTCGCGAGATTTGAATCGATGAGCGTCCGCATGGCCGCAAGCTGCCCATTTAAATCACCCGTGGGATAATATCGAGTAATGGCGCAAGCGGAAAGCGATACGAAAATGGCGAGGGTAATTAAGTGCCCGAAGATGCGATTGGGTTTCATCCGAAAAAATTACCATCGAAGGTTTGAAATCGGAACTCCTCTCCGGGATAACCGATCGATAGCGAAGACGACGGCAGATCTTCTCTCGAGATCATTCACGAAGGCTTAGTCCTCGACTCGCTCCCGAAGAATACCCGGAACGGTTGGGCTTGGGTCACGAAGGAGCTCCGAAATCGCAGCACTTTTCATTTCGGATAGTTGCGCCAGTCAGTGGGGTCGCCTCCACCCGTCGCCATTTCGAATCTGTGGGCAGAAGCGTTAAAATCTAATATAACTATAGGAAATCATATAATAAAATTTGACCACAATAAGTAGGCAAATGTTTGACGCTGAATGACTTAGCGCGGTATAACTCGCCGTATGAAAACGACTCCATCCCTTTTAACCGCCGAAAGGCCCGAACCCGAAGCGACTGAGTTTCGGCTCTTCCTGCAGGCAGAGTTTATTCGCCGCTGTCAGGTTCGGCCGAATTACCGGCTGAGCTCGTTCGCTCGCTTCCTCGGGTGCGATAAATCGACTCTCGCTAAAATTCTGCGGGGTGACCGCCCGGCTCGTGCGCTGGCGATTCGCCGGACGGGGAATAAACTCGGACTTTCTCCCGATGCGATCATGCGGTTCGAATTTTCTTCCCCTCGGAGGAATGCTCGTAAAAAGATCGAAGCGGTCGATTCCGTCCCCGCTCATTATCAGCGGTTAACTCTCGATTCCTTTCAGGTGATTTCGGATTGGTACCATTACGCGATCCTCGAGCTGCTCGCTGCGTATTCCTCATTTTCAGATTACGGCGGATGCCCGTCGAGTCGCTTCGGCATTAGGGCTATCCATTACTGAAGCGGAAATCGCGTGCGAACGCCTCCTGGATTTGGTTCCGGGACGGCATCGAAACTCCCGGGCTCACGATGATCGAAGTCCAGGGGAGCCGAGTCCGGTATTGGAAAAAGAATGAAAAGGGCGAACTGAAACTTCGGGTACCGAGCGGACACTAGAGCGCGGTGTAAAGTTCTGCTCGAACTAAAGGTCTGGTTTCGGAATTCCGTGAACTCGGGGATCCGATCGTTTTTTTTGCAGTCTTTGGTTCAAGAACTCAACGAACGCTGAAAACGCCATCGAAAAATAAATGTATCCCTTCGGTATGTGACTACCGAAACCTTCGGCGACGAGCGAGCACCCGATCAAGATCAGGAAGCTCAGTGCCAGCATTTTTATCGTCGGCCGCGATTCCACAAAATTCGAAATGGCCCGCGCGGAAAAGAGCATTACCGCGGTGGAGCAGATTACGGCGGCGACCATGATTTCGATATGGTCGACCATTCCCACTGCCGTAATCACCGAATCTAGAGAAAAAACCAGGTCGAGTAGTAGAATCTGAAAGATCGTGAAAGAAAAAGAACTTCCGGATATTCCGGCCGACTCGATGTGCTCTTCACCCTCGATTTTAGAGTGGATTTCGAAGGTACTTTTACCCAGTAAAAAAAGACCCCCCAGAACGAGGATAAGATCTCGACCCGAAAGACTTCGACCCGAGACGGCGAAAAGTGGCGTCGTAAGTTTAATGAGCCACGAAAGAGAAAATAGGAGTAATATTCGAGTAATCACGGCTAAAGCGAGCCCCGTAAGGCGGGCACGATTTCGATCCTCCGTCGGTAATCGTGAGGAGATGATCGATATAAAGATGATATTATCGATGCCCAGCACCAACTCGAGGGCAAAGAGCGTAAGGAAGGCTACCAGAGAATCGGTCGTAAAAAGGTTTTGCACGTCGTTAGGTTAATTCGTATGCCGGGAATGTAAAAGTGACTCTCCTGTCAGGTAACAGATTAATTTGCGTTAACCCCGAAGCGTCTAGAGTTTTCCGTAGGATTCCCGGTAAAGTTTCAGGAAGTTTCCGAACACTACCTTCTGCAGGGCTTCTCGCGGGAATTTTTTACTTAGGACGACGCCTTCGAAGCTACCGTCGAAGATAGAGTGACTTCCTTCGACCGTTACCGCGTAATGTGTGGGCGAGCCGATTCCTGGCGGGGCGGATTTAATGTCACCGAGTCGGCTTCGGGTTACGATGCGACGATGATTAGCGAAGTTTCGACTTGGGTAACGGGGGGAATTGCCCCCGGGACTTTTCCGAACGACACTCTCTATTTTCATAATGGAGCCGTCGCGAAGGATAGGGTCCGGACGTGGTATTTTTCGGCCGTATGTCAGAACCCACTTCGCGTCGTCGCGAAAAAATATAAATACTCGGAAACAAAGTGAGCGAGTCCTCCGCCGGGATTCCCCTCGGTTGAAAGCGCTCCCGCGACGTGGTCAGTATTGAATTCCTGGTAAGCGGGGGTCGCAGGGCACCGAACTCCTCTAACCATTTTTACCCAGCCTATTTTTCTCATGAGCGAGGAGTGCTCCGTCGAGGCGACGCAGCTGTACACCCGGTACTGCGAGGAGCCGAGAGGGAGCACGACGAAGCTCATGGGAAAAAGAGGCGGGTAAAAAATGGTTCGAGCAGTAGGGATTACCTCGGGCTCCTGCCCTCGGCCCTTCGGGCGCGAGCGAGCGCTCGCGTGCGATAATAGCCTCCTGCTATTTTCGTGAA
>JANXTV010000055.1 GCA_025352185.1 Oligoflexia bacterium | reverse complement strand
TCTATTAAACGCGTACCTCTCAAAACTCCTCCAGTGGAACGGAACCCAACCGCAGCTCCTCCGGTGTCTCGGCTGTGAACGGAGTCTCCTCGATTTCGCGGCAGATACCCGTCTGCGTTGCCATATCTCGGTCGCGTGCTGGACTTGTCCGAATTGCCGAAGTGTAAAACCGGATTCCGCAGCCGACTACGCGCCCGGTTTTCAACACCAGTTTTTCGAGGCCACCCAGTCGGCGATCGGCGACTTTTATATCGGACTCACGACCCCAATTCGAAAAGTTCCCGAACTCGCCCAGGCGTCGCTGGCGGACCAGAAGCTCCTCTTCCATCTGATGGAGTCGCTCATGATTTATCACGTACCCGGATTTGACCGAACCCCCCTCAAGGGACTTCGATTCCTTCCCGAAATCAGCGGCGCCTTTAGCGGATAAATGATTCATTGCGTGATTTGAGTGAGGATCGCGTCCACGACTTCCTCTAAAGTCGGAAAGAAAATCCCCGCCGAACTGGAGAGGTACTTTCGCTCGTCCGTTCCGTGGCCGGTTCCGACGAGAAACGATCCGGCGAGCTTTGCGTTTCGCCCACACTCGACGTCGGTGAACTTATCGCCGACCATGTACGACCGGGAGAGTTCGATCCCGTACCGATGGGACGCATCGGCGAGCAGTTTCGTTTTTGGTTTACGGCACCCGCAGTCTTCGTCCGGGTGGTGAAAGCAGAGCGCGTAGTGGTAAATACTGACACCCGCGGCCCCGAGGAGTCGATCGAGCTTTTCGTGAATTCGGTTTAGCTGGTCGATCGTTACTTTTTTCCGCGCAACCCCGGACTGATTCGATACGACGACGAGTAAAAAGCCTGCGTCCTGAAGTTTTTTCAATGCGCGTTCAGTTCCCGGAATGATTTCGAATTGCTCGGCGTCGCTAATGTAACCCGGATCAAAATTCAGAGTGCCATCGCGGTCGAGAAAAACGGCTCGCTTCGGCTCGTTCTTTTTTCGCTCCCAAGCGTAGGCCGAAGCGAGAATCGAATCCATCGCATTAGCCCGGGGCTTAAAGCCGAGGATTTGCTGGGCCCTCTTCGCGACCGCCACGAGCTTCGATGGATCTCCCGCTCGACGGGGTTCGACGACTGATTTTATTTTTTTTCCGGTTACCCTTTCGGCCGCAGAAATAACCTCCTTCACGGTAAATCCGGACTCGGATCCGAGGTTAAACGCCTCGAATCCCCCGGTTCCGATCGCTTCGGACGCCATTCGGCGAAAGGCCGATGCGTGGGCTACCGCGAGATCTTCGACGTGAATATAATCTCGTAAACAGGTTCCATCTCGAGTCGAATAGTCATCACCAAAAATCGAGATCGCCCGTCCCGCGAGAGCGGCCGAAAGCAAATTCGGAATGAGATGGGTTTCGGGATCGTGGTGCTCCCCTACGCGCGCCTGACTATCGGCACCCGCGGCGTTAAAGTACCTCAGAGCGATCGAGCGGAAGCCGTAACGATTTCCGTAGTCGACCAGCATCTCCTCCACGGCAAGCTTCGTTTTGCCGTAAGGGTTTATCGGATTCTTCGGTAATTCTTCGGTGACCGCATTTTCTCCCGGGTCCCCGTAAACGGAGGCCGTCGAGGAAAAAACGAGACGCTTCGTACCGGTCGCGACCATGGCATCGAGAAGTTCTCGAGTTTGGCTCACGTTATTTTCCCAATACATTTCCGGATACTTCACGCTCTCGCTGACGATCGACTTTGCACCGAAATGAAAAACGACGTCAAACTTCACGGAACGGAGCAAAGCCTCGACTACCGGGCGATTTCCATAATGCGATTCGGTAAATCTCCCGGCCGATCGAATCGATTCCGGGACGAGCATCCGGTGGCCAGTCGATAAATCATCGAGGACCCAGACTTGCTCACCTTGGTCGAGCAGGTGGGTAACGACCGAGCTTCCGACGTAACCCGCGCCACCCACGACGAGAACACTAGCCATGCTTCTAGCGTTAGCATAAGATCGCTCTACTTCCATGAAATCTCTCTGGAAACTACGAGGATACCTAAAACCGCATTGGCCCTGGATCGGGGTGAGTCTTCTGCTCGCTATTCCGATGGCGGCGATCCGTTTTAGTCCCGTCGTCCTCATCCAGAAACTGCTCGACGATCTCCTCGCGACCAAGGACCAGAGTAAACTGGTCACCTTCCCCCTTTTGGTCATCGGTATTTTTGCGGTTAATTTCGTGGTTCGTTTTATTCACTATTCGGCCATTCGGGTGGTCGTCGCGCGAGTGAATCAAAAAATTAAGAATGATCTTTACGATCACGTGATGGGGCTTTCCGCCGACTATTTCACGACGGCCAGTACCGGAAATCTGATGTCGCGGGTCGGAAACGATCC
>JANXTV010000039.1 GCA_025352185.1 Oligoflexia bacterium | reverse complement strand
CATATAAAGGAGCGGTTCCTTCGTCTTCTCGCGGGCACGCATCGTCGATCCGAATTCACTATTCGAATAGAGTCGGGTGAATTCGTCGCTTTCGGTCGCCGTTGCCGTCTTATCGGGAAAAACGAGCAGGGCGATTTCTTCCGTGCCGTCGGAATTCTTCTTTCGCCCGAGCTTAAGATCGCCCGATTTGAAGAAGCGGAAGAGATTTTTCTCGTCGCCGTCGGAATGCGCCTCCTTAACGAACATTCGGATTTCCCCGTTACGGATCTTTTCCTCTAAATATCCGTGTACGTCAGAAACGTGAGTGGTCTTCTCAAACTTATACCCCTGGTTTTGGAAGAAACTTAGGTATTCGCCCATCACGTACGCGGCATCTTCGAAAAGGTTAGACCCGGTCATCACTAAGGTCGTAAATTTTCCATCTTTCCAGAGTGCATTATAGTCGGGGGCATCCCGGAACTTCACGATATCTTCGATCGACCGGTTCGAGGCTTTCGCGGAAAATTTCGCAGTGTATTTTTCACCGTTCGCTACCCACGAAACTTTCGTATCGGCAATGACTTGGCCCTTCTCGAGTTTCTTCGGAACCTTATATTCACCCATCACCTTATAGGTGACCCCGTACTTCGTTTCGGTTCCCCCTTCGATCCCGTGGGAAGATAGAGCGATGATTTTCATCTTTCCCTCTTGCTGAACGAGCGTCAGATCGGTCAGGGGATGTTCGGCGAGTCCAAAGTTTTCCGCGAAACTATGGCGGGCCATCTTATAGACTTTGGACGCGAATACATCCGTAAGGTCCGGATATTCCTCCATCAGGCGGTTTTTATAAGTTTCGGCAATTCCGTCGACGAGATCTTCAATTTGTTTTTTCGGCGTTCGTTCCAGAATCGGACGTAAGACCTTAAAATAACCGACGGAATTTTCAAGCACCCCGGGACCGAGGTGGAGGAGCTCGAGAAATTTTTTAGTGGCCTGGATCTGGTAAGTTATTTTTTGCCGACTCATTTTCGATAGATCGAGCGGGTACTGTTCCAGGGTCCGTATCAGTTCCGGATGCGTTGCGAGTAGGTGCCCCGTGAACGCATTCGAGACCGTAAAGATATTCAGAAAGAACACTGCGGCATCTTTCGGATGTTTTTCGTAGACTCTACTCTCGAAGAAATCGAGGAGGTAAGGATAGTTTTTCTCCGCCTCTTTCTTCGTCATGAGGGTCGAAAGACCTTTTAGGTCCTTCTCCCAGCCACCGGGAGGGCTTGCGGGTACGGTATCCACCCTAGCGGCTTCGGCTCGTAGGAATCGATTTCCGTCGATCCAGTTCGGATCCATCAGGCCGACGAACTCACTCCGACCATCCATGCCGAGGAGTCCGGTACCGCCCGGAGCTTCGTCGATCAGTTTTCCTTCGGTGTCGAAAATGCGAACCTTTGCCAGCGGCGAAACTTTTCCGGATTCGTCCAGGGTCTCGCGGTAAAGCCAGCGCTTCGTTTTTGGGTCATAGAGCATGCCGAGCATCTCGTTACTGGCTTTACCCGGAAGCGGATGGAGCACGCCTTTTTCGACATCATAAAGGTAACCGGTGACGTCGAGTCGCTGCTTTCCTCGGATGAGATCAGTCCCACTCAGATCCGTGATCAGGAGACTTTTCCCGTCGCCCGAAGAACGAACTTGGTAATTTCCGAGCGGAAGGATTTCCTTGCCAGTTTCCGTATCGCGGATGAGCCAGCGTTTCGAATTCTCGACCGCATGCGCTTTATTCCAAGCGGTCATTTCCCGTTTCGTGCCGGCGGGAATATCCATCGGCATTTTTTGGAGAACTTCTACGCGACCGCGTCCGTAGAGCTCGATCGACGAGTCCGGACCAAGGCGCTCAATTTTACGAACCTTTCGTGTGAACGTATCCAGTTCGAGATGGGCGAGTGAACGATCCTGGGGTTGGAAAATGATTTTCGGGCCGTCTTGAAGGAGAAAGCTCACGCTCGAGGTGAGTGACGTCGAGGGACCCCCAATTTTCATCCGGGCGAGTCCCGGGACTCGAATTTCTTTACCCGTAGTCGCATCGAGGAGCAGTGCCCCGCCCTTTCCGGGTTTTACCACGAGAACGGTGTTGGTCTCGCCGATGGCGACGATTTGGTCGGGAACGAACGGAAGCTTAATCCTTTTCGTTACGCCCGAGGAGATATCAAAAATGGAAACGGTATCTTTCTCAGAAAACGGAAAAAATTTCGCGCCGGAAAGCTCCCAACGCTCGTCCGATAAGTAAGTATTCGGAAGCTGGCCGAGGGTATGAACGGCATTCGTTTTCTTATCGACGAAGAATCGCGCGGTTCGCCCGTAGGGATCTTCCCCTTCGACTTCGATTTCTTTACCCTTTATTTTAATCCGCTTACGGGGATGCGACGAGACCGGTAGGTAGTAGGATCCGCTGATGTAGTCGTCCGTCGCTTCGCAAGTTCCGATATAAGTATCGCCAGGCGGATCGACTAATTTTTTGAAATCTCCCGTATGGGAGTCTACGTAACCGAGAACCTTTCCGTTTTGGGCGTAGAATCCATTTCCGGTCGGGGATGCAAACGTAGTAATTCCTCTATCGTAGCTGTCGACCGCAGTCCGGACTCGTCTCGAGAATTTTACTCGGAGGAGCTCGAGATTCGTGTGTTGAAGGTTCGTATGGACCAAATTCGCGCAAGGCTCGACGGCGAGCGCCGAAGCGGCGAGGAGGAAGGGCAGGCTGATTAACTTCCTCATTTCGTACCCCATTCGTAAGTGACTTCGGTCTTTTCGATTTTTGGGGGAAAGAAATTTACGTCGAAGTCTTTAGCGCGGGCGGCGCATTCGCTCTCATTTTCGGCGTTGGAATTAAAGACGCGTTTTTTTACTTTTCCATTTTTAAGGGTATTCACCACGGCGATTTGACACTGGGTCGACTTCGTTCCCGCTTCCGCGGGCGCCGCCGTGAAAAGTGCGATGTAGAACGGGAAGAGAATGAATAAGAATAGTTTTAGATGAAGGGTTCTCATGAGTTTTCCTCGGTGCCTATTTCAGCCACGGACTATCGGGATCAAAATGCCATTTCACTTTTTTTGATACGCGCGGGGCTACCGGGGGAGTCTCCACACTGCTGATCGAACGTTTCGCATCACCGGTAAGGGGGCTTGCGTCGGACTTTGCTTTTAGAATGAGTGAGTCGATGGCCTTTTCTTCGGCCGATTTTTCCCAGATTCTTTCCCCGGTCCATTTCTTTAACGAAATGACGGTGGATTCTTTAAAGACAGGTTCTGCTTTAGACATGACGATCTCGATCAACTTCGTCGGGGTGAAGTCGGCGTGATCGTACAGGGTCGAAGTCGGGATACCCGCTTGCGCGGCTCGTTTCTGAATTTCGTTCGCGAGGAGTCCGGTTAGGGTCGGGGTTGCCATCGAGGTCCCCGAGTAGCGAGCGCGTACGTTCGGAAATCGGAGAAAGAGATCCATCTTCAGTCCGTTGTCTACGGCTGCGAAGTTTTGGGCCTCCCCGGCGATGCGGGACCGAACTCGTTTCAGTTTCGCTTTAATTTCGTCCGGGGTTCCGGCGATTGAAAATCGAGATTTTAGAAAGTCGTCGAATCGGTCGTCCGCATTTGCGACGAGTGAGGCCATTCCTTGGAAGGGTCCCATCAGGCCGACTTGGTCGGTCCAAATTTGGTCGGTCGCTTCCGAGGAAATCGAGCGGATGGAAGAGAGGACGGCTTCCCCGTGGGCCATGACCATCGGGGCTCGGGAAATGAGGATGTTCGTGAACGACGAGAGTTCGTCGATCTGCGAAAGGCTCCCTACTCCGAGAATGTTCTTAATTTGGTTATTCGGGGCAACGAGTCCGCTCGATTTATCTTCGTAATCCGCTAAAAACGGGGAAGAAAGATCGACGGGGAGGGCACTCCGCGAACGGCCATCTCGCCAAGCGCCGTCGTTGCCGGTGGCCACCAAGAATAGGGTCCCGGGTGCTTTCTCCGCCGCCGTTTTACCGATCTTCCATTTAAAGTATTCGAATTTCAGGAAATCGAAATAACTTTCGATCTGTTTCTTCAGGTCGAGGTTACGGTAATCAATGACCGCACGATCAAACGTCGTCCCGAGAGAAACGTTTACCAGTTTTAATTTCTCGCGGCCGGCAATCGTGATCGCTTCTTCGACTTCACCGAGAAAGCGGTAATCCAGTTTATGGGAGTCAAAGTCCTTCGGAATCTGTTTCGAGAAGCTAGCCATTAATTCAGCAACGAGATCCTTCCCTTTTTTTCCCGGAAGGGCGGCTCCGAATCGACCTTCAAGCGTCTTTATCACGAGCGGTTCGTTTAACCAGGCTTCGAACCCCGTTCGAAAAGAGGCGAGCATTTCGGGGTCTTTCACGGGAGAGGACTTTGTCGACTCGGTGATGACACGGATAGGAACGATCCGGATATTTTCGTTTTGCCGCGCGATGATTCCCGATACGTGGGACCCGTGCGACTGGTCGATCGCCTTCGGATCGAGCAGGGGATGTTTCGTTTTTACGAGGTAACGGCGATAGGCGGACTGCATTTCGGCCGTCATCGGCGCAGAAAGTCCGTCCTTTTTTGAATCCCATCCCCGGCGAGAGAGGTAGTCTAAATAGAGGTTTGACCAGGCTTGGACCCGCTCGAGATACTGGGTGGCCGCCGTCTTTTCACCTTCGGTAAATTTATCGGGATTCTTTCCGATGTATTCGGCGACGTCGCGGGCGGTTTTAAGGCCGTCTTTCGCGGCCGCGCGCAGATCTTCTTTTTCGGGGCTTACGGCTGCGGTTGGCCACTCGGTCGTCTCCTGCAGGCGGCGAGAGAGAGCGGAAGAATAGATCGCCTTTTCGAAGTTCCGCATCGGATCTTTAGCGCTGTAGCCCTTTCGCTTAAAGTAGAGGGCTTCGTTTAGCTTGCTCAGAGATTTCCTCACCTGTGTATCGCGAGAGTCGTTTAAGTCGAAGAGGCGGGGGCGAATGAAATCCATGAGCTGCTTAAAATCTTTTGCGTAGTTCGTGCGTTTCGAAAAAGCATCAAACTCGGTTTTAACGAGGGTGAGGAATTCCTTTCCGCCTTCCACGTTCGCTACGAAAACTTTCGGTTCAAAAAGTCCCTGGATACCGACGGGCATCCCGTGGGCCACGGGTCCGTTATTTTCGCTGAGTTCGTAGGGTTCACGGACGAGGAAGTAAGCCCGTTCGAGTGCCGTGCGGAGCGCTTCGGCGTCGCCTTCGGTAGGTTTCCATTCGGGATGAACAAGTTTATTTTCTTTTCCCTTCTTCTCGTAGGCCGGGAGGTCGAGTTCTTCGAGGGAGTAAGCGTGCGCGGCGAGAAGGGAGAAATTCTCTTTGTTAAACTTCCCGAAGAGGGAGCCTTTCAGTTTTTTATTCGCTTGGATCTTCGGAATAAAGTCGGCGAGGAAATCCGCATCGTATTTCGCGAGGATCGCAAACGGATCTTTCGGCGGATTCTGGATCTTATTATCAACTACGGCGCCGGCGCCAAATGCATAGTACTCGTAGCGAAGAATTTGCGGAGATCCAAATCGGTCGCCGCCCATGACGTCGTATCCCGCGGAAACGATGCGTCCTTTTTCCATCCGGAAGTCGATCTGGTTCACCAGGTCCGGATGCGCGAAATCGACTCCGTTATCCATGACCCCCACTCGAACCAGGTACGGATTTTTTGCGTCGTTAGCGAGGCGAGCCGCAATTTGGTCGGAACCGGGGAGATCCCAGATCTGGTTAGCGAACCGCGCGGCACCGGCGGGTAGTTTTCCGTCGGTAAAATGCTCGCGCGGATCCTGGGTCAGGATCGGCTCGCACGCCGAAGAGAGGAGAGCAAAAATCGCGATCGATAGACAGGATTTGCGGGCGCAGAAGTTCATAGTTTCTCATCGGTGGAGTGCGGTTGCGTCGTGAGCGCGTTTAAGGATTTAGGAAGCACCGAGTGTCAGTAGATTGGCGGCGCGAGCTTTGTTCGAGTCTCGGGGACGCTTCGACCTCGCGCCGGGATCGGTAGGGGCCAAAACGATCCCGGAATTCTGGGGTCCTCTGCCCATCGAGAATAAAACGAGCCTACGCCTTCCGTGTCGGTTGGTCCGCCGATTGCTCAGTGAGAAGTGTCCTCAATCCGGGCCTGTCTCCCAGGTCCAATCCCCACCGGAGAAAAAAATGCTCTCACTTAACCTGAGTCCCCGCCGTTCCCTCCTTAACTTATTAATCGGATCGATCGCCCTCTCGGGCGCCACTGCCTTTGCCGCCACTCCCGACCAGGTAATCCAAAAGGCGGCCCAAGTTCGTCAATACCTCCGCACGAACGCCTACCAAATGAATCCGCGCGATCTCGACGCGATCGATCGGCAGCTTTCGAATATCCTCCGCGGAAATTCGGGAGGCTATCCGGACGACGGACATGGTCCAGGAAATGGCCACGGTTACCCACCGACTTATCCTCCTACTTATCCGCCGACCTATCCTCCAACGTATCCTCCAA
>JANXTV010000029.1 GCA_025352185.1 Oligoflexia bacterium | reverse complement strand
TTAAAGACCACGAGGGTTAGGCGATCGCTCATTTTACGCTCAGGCTAACTTTCTCACCATTCAGTGTCAACTTCGGGGGGGGGCCAGCCGATAGGCTAAATGATGAAGATTCTTCTTCTTAACCCACATTTATACGATGCCCCGATCCTGACTACCCTCCAAAAACTCGGGGTGGCGGTGATCGTGTGTTCCGACTTGAAGGAATGCCAGCTCGTCCATAAATTTCATACCTCCAGCGTCACGTTATTCGTCGGACACGACGACGACGGCGTGAAGATGAACGAATACTTAAAAACAAATCCTCGTTACGCCCGGACGCCGGTGATTCTCACCACCTCGCGGTGGAGTGATCAGCAATGTATCGACCATCAGGCCACGCCTTACGCTGCAAATGCGTACCTTCGCATGCCGGTAGACGATAAAGATTTCATCCACGTAATCGATGAGATTCTGGGAACCGAACTCTCCCACGGAAAAGGCTTTAATATTTCCGACGACCTCAGTGCGATTGCACCGATGGCCCCGACTAAAAAATCCGTACCCGCTCCGGTGGCGACGCCGATGTTGGCTCCGACTCCCGTCGCGGAAGAACTTCCCGAACCTACGGGTCTCGCGATCCTCACTTCCGGAAGCGACGCGCCTTCGAGCGATGCGCCGTTTACGCAAACGAAAGACGGCGTAACTCTCCTCGGAATTACGTTAGGCGAGCCCGAAGGTTTACAGATTTCGACTCCGAACGACATTCAAGTCGAAGACGCCGCGAGCGTTTACGGCGTACCGACCCCTGGCCTCGAAGGGGGCGAAGAAATATTCGCCAGTTCCGGAATTTCGCTCGATGCTCCGAGTTTTGATCTCGACGAGAGTCCGAGTGAAGAAAACGACTCCGACGGACTTTCTTCCGGCACGATGGAAATTCGTCCGCAAGCCGCCGAAACGGAAGAGGGACTTTCAAACCTGGCTTCTCCGATCGAGGCGATTTCGGCTGACGTACCCGATTTCATTCACGACCTTTCCATTCGCGCCGCCGATTTAGAATCGGCGATCCCGGCCGATGAGCAAGCGACCCGCGTCGCCGTCATGCCGGGATTTGCCGCGATGCCGCCGAGCGACGATGAAGCTCCGACCCGAGTTCAAATGTCGCCTCCGCCTGCCTCGAGTTACTCGAGCCATACAAATTCGGAGGAGCTAGACGCCGACGCTCTCGCGACCATGCCTTACCTCGGACGCAAGTCGGACATGGGAAGTTCTCGCTCGAATTACATGAATCCGCTTAGCTACACCGAACCAATGGACGACGCGGTCGTTCCGGGCGGCGCCGCGACGGCTCCCGATGTTGAAACGCTGAAGAAATACCTCTACCTCCGCGAACAGGACGTCACGGCACTCTCCGCGCAGCTCCGTCAGGCCCGCGAACAAATCGGCGGCTTAGAGAATCAGCTGAAACACGAGCGAGCCATTTCCAGCGAATTTGCTCACCTCGCGCAGGAACAGGACCGCCGCATTGACGGATTCGACAAAGAAAAATTTGTGGCGCTCGAAGCCGCGCAAAAAGAAGTCGACGATCTTAAGTTTGAAATGAAGCGCCGATCCGAAAAAATTCGGGTGATGGAACTTCAGGTAAAAGACGCGACGGACGCGACGGAACGACTGAAGGAACGCGTACGCGGAGATATCCGCAAGATTCGTACGCGCGAAAAGGAGCTCGAGAATCGTCTTGAGATCATGAAAAAAGACTCGGAAGCGCTACTCGGTTCTCGAGAGCAGAAAATCATCGAATTAAAGAGAAAACTCGATCTCATCGAGTTCAATACCGACCTCCTTCAGGATCAGCTTGAAAAAGAGCGCCGTACAAATACCGCGCTACGCGAGAAGCTCGCTAAAGCCGCCCAAATCGTACGGGTCGCGGGCGGACTCCTTTCTCCGGAAGAAGAAGCGTTATTAACGAATAGGGAGACGACGGACGCGACCCGCACCTCGGCGGCTTAGCGTTCCTCATTCACTCATGCAATTTAACGTACTCCTCCTCGGCAAAGATACGAAACAGACCGAAGTCTACGCGACGATGATTCGCGATCAGGTCGAGTGCCATATCGATGTCATGAGCCGTGTCGAAAACGCGGTGAACTGGATTAGCCGCGTTCGGTATCACCTCGTCGTGATTGACCTTCCGAATCCTTCAAATTTCGTCGAAAGAATTAAACGCCTTCACCCGGAGTCGTCCGTAATCGTCATTTCTGAAAACGCGACGATCGAAGAAGCCGTGAATATGATTCGTAACGGCGCCGAGGACTACCTCCGGAAACCAATCCACCTGGATACGTTTCGACTCGCGGTCCGACGTGGGATCGACCGGAAAACTCTCTTCGAAGAAGACGGCGTTTATTCGCGGTATTTAAACTTAGTGAATAGCTGCCAGATGATTTCGGCGTCGATCGACGAGACTCGGGTCTTCTCCATCGTTCGGAGCTACCTATCGCGGGAACTACGGGCCTCGCAGTCGTGCGTCGTCTCACTCGATCCGAAGGGCGACATCGCGATTCAAGAGAGCGATCAGGGAGCGGACAACGGGCTGACTGAAATTTTCGAGATTGCGGCAAAAACGGCAAAGTTACCCACCGCCGTTGACGATTCCCATTTCCAGACCTTCGTCGAGCGAACGGCCATGACGCCGGCCGTATTCGCGATGCAGTTTCGTTGCGTCGGTGACCGAGTGTTTTATTTCCTGGCGCTCTCGCCGAAAAAACCGGAGCCGTTCGAAGAATTTGAAAGTCGTTTAAAGATTCTGCGGGCCCAGATCGAAGTCACCGGACAGAATATCGTTCGTTACCGCGACGTCCAGCAAATGGCTTTCGTCGATGACGTCACCGGCCTACATAACACGCGTTACCTCACGACGGTTCTCGATCGGGAAATCGAAAGATCGAAAACGACGGCAAGTTCTTTCGTCGTGCTTTTTCTCGATGCCGATAAATTTAAGTCGGTGAACGACCAGCACGGGCACGTGCATGGATCTAAGCTCCTCTCCGAACTCGGTCAGAAGCTGAAGGGTTACGTTCGCGATTCGGATGCGATCGTACGTTACGGCGGGGATGAATTCGTGGCGATCCTGACTCCGTGCGATCTCGCCATGGGTAAGGTCGTGGCCGAAAGGATTCGTAAGTCCATCGAAGCGAGCGAATTCCTAAAAGAAGAAGGTTTAAAGCTGAAAGTGACCGTCTCGATTGGCGTCGCCGTATTTCCCGATCACGCCTCGACGAAAGAAGAAATTATCGAGCAGGCCGACCACGCGATGTACGTCGCGAAGAAGGAAAGCCGGAACCGCGTTTACGTGGCCGAGCCACGTAAGGTAGAGAAGCAACATGCCTGATTCGTTGGCTCCGGTCGAGAATCGCAAGCGGTTTAAGCTTGTGGTCTCGGATTTCCATCTGGGAAAAGGTCGCTACTTCCGGGACGGAACCCAGAACATTCTCGAGGATTTCGTCTACGACCGCGAGTTCTCCGAATTTCTCGCTTACTACCGTACCGGCGACTATCAGGATGCGGAAGTCGAGCTCATCTTAAATGGGGATATTCTGAATCTCCTCCAAATCGATTATTACGGTGTACATACGCATCTCTTTACGGAGCGATCTCAGATCTTTGCCGTGCGAAAAATTATTCAGGGTCATCCAGAGTTTTTTAAAGCCCTGCGCCGATGGGCATCGACCCCCGGCCATTCGGTTTCCTACGTGATCGGAAATCACGACGTCGGAATGATGTTTATCGGCGCCCAGCGCATTTTTAGCGAGGCGGTCGGAAACGAAGTTGATTTCTATCCCTCGAATTATCTCTTCGATGGGATTTGGGTGGAGCACGGTCAGCAATACGAACGATTCGCCCGATTAAACTTAAAGCGTCCTTTTATTACCCGAGGCCTTCCCGAACCGGTTCTTGACCTCCCTTGGGGTTCGCTCTTTGTCGCCGTCTTCATGCCGATGTTAAAACAAGAACGCGCTCACCTCGATAAGGTCCGTCCGTTTGGGGACTTTATGGTTTGGAGCTTCTTTCATGATTTTTTTTGGTCGGTTAAGGCGGGAATTCGTACGGTCCTGTTCACAATCGAGTCGCTCATTTTAAAAACCCGTTACCAGATTAAAAAAGGAGTCCGGGCGCCTTGGGATCTATGGCGCGAAATCGTGCTCTACCCGTC
>JANXTV010000203.1 GCA_025352185.1 Oligoflexia bacterium | reverse complement strand
ACCGGACTCACCCGCGCGAAAGGAAACCGGAAACGAAGGGTACGGAGGTTTTCGGGGAGGTTCCGTAAAAGGCGATAGGCCCGCGGGACTCCGAGTACGACGCTCGAGTTCCCCTCATCATCGACCACTAAATCCGGACCCGCAAATGCATCCGAGAACGACGCCCCGTTCGTGTCGAAACGAATTCGCGTCGGATCTCCGACGTCACTGAGGCTTCGAGCTACGAGGTCGACCGAAGATCCGGGTGAGCGAAAAAGGAGTTCCGCCTTCGAATCCTGAGTGACGATTCGGTCATCGTCGAGTTCCCATTTTCCGACGAGCTCGACCTGTTGCGAGAGAATCGGTTTAGACTTTTCCGAAAGCATCCACCGGTCGGAGGAACGTAAAGATTTTTCCGCGTCGGCGAGCGGTAGCCAGAATGGCATTCCGGGTGAATTCTGGCGAAGGACTTCGTGAAGTTTTCGTTCGGCTGCCGAGATCGAAAGATCGCCCGACGCGCTATAAACAACCGCTCCCTGACTTAAAATAGCGATCCCGGGCTCGGCTTCCGCGCCAAACGATTTTGCGAGCGCTCCCTTTAGATCACAAAATCCCGCGCTCCGAATCGGAAGTCCATTCATCCAAGTTTCGATTTGTTTCCGTTCGCTGAAAAACGAATAATGTCCGCGGAAGGAAAATACGAATTGGACCCCGAGAGGTCCGTACCGCTTTTCCCAGGCTTTCTGCACCTCGAGAATTTCAGAAATCGATGGACTCGTGGCCGACGAGAAAAAGAAGACCCAGTTTCCTTCGCTCACTCGCGGATCGAGCGGTTGGGGGTAGGATCGTTCGTGAAGGTTAACTCCCACCACTAACGGTACGGAACGATACCAGTGGGGCGTGACTTCACGGAGCGTGATCGCCATTGCCTCTTCGGGCGTGTATTCGCGCTCCCGCCGGGTGGTCGTCACGAGGGCTCCGTATCGGCAGCGACTTCATCCCGTTTCGCAAGGGACGCGAAGACCGCACCGAGCGATAGGAATCCCGCAATTAATAGGGCAAAGTGAAACGATTCAACAAAATTTCCACTCTCAGAATGGCGCCACGAAAAAACTTTCGCCGCGATTCCCGTTCCGGTAACGAGTCCGAGATTTCTAATCGTCGCCATAATTGCGGAGGCGACTCCCAGTTTATCCTGTTGGATCGAACTCAGCAGCGCGACGTTATTCGGGGACTGAAATAATCCGGAGGAAAGTCCGACCGCGAGGAGCGCAATCACGACGCGAAGTTGGGACGAAGAATCCTGGAGTCCAGTTCCGACAAGTCCCCCCATGAGGAGAAGCGTCACCGCGGATACGAGCGCCCCAATTGCGCAGAGGTATCGTGTTCCCACTCGGTCAGAGAGGTGACCCGAGATCGGCGCGATGACAAAAACGGTGAGCGGAATTGCGCTCATTAGGAATCCAGCGTGCTCGGGATCCAGTCCGAGGACTTCCTCTAGATAAAACGGCATGAGTACGAGGAGTGACGAATACGAGACGAAATTTAAAAAATTAGCGAGGTTCGCAGCCCAGAACGTACGGATTTTAAAGAGCGAGAAGTCCAGAATCGGTTCCGGCACCTGACGCTGAATCATGTAGAAGACCCAGGACGTCGCGACGAGGCCCGTTCCTAGAAACCATCGACTCGGTAGGATCGGCTTTGAATCCGCAATCGTAAAAGCGGGCGGATCGACGAAGAGAATAAAGAGGAGTAGAACGAGCATTTGGAGAAACGCCCCGCCCCAGTCAAACGGCCCGTGCTGCTTCCTTCGATCCACCGTATCGAGGTGTCGTCCCGCAAAAAGAAATCCGATTAACCCAATCGGTATGTTCACCAGAAAAATCGATCGCCATCCGAGACCCGCGATCAGGAATCCCCCGATACTCGGGCCCGAAACGAGTCCGGTACTGACGACCATCGAAAGAATACCGATCGCTTTTCCGCGACTCCCGTACTCGAAAGTCTGAGTGATGATCGCCGGTCCATTCGACATCAGCATCGAGGCACCCAGTCCTTGGAAAACTCGCGCAAGGATGAGGTGTTGGAGAGAAGTCGAGAATCCACAGAGGAGCGACCCGATCGTGAAAACGATAAAGCCCCATTGGAAAATCTTTTTACGCCCGTAAAGATCCGAAAGGCGCCCAAACGGAAGCAACGAACAGGTAATCGTCAGGAGATAAATAACGATGACCCATTTAATCGAACGCAAATCCGTATGGAGCACCTTGGTAAGGGTCGGCAACGCGATATTCACGATACTCGAGTCGAGTGTGGCCATGAAGGTGCCGCACGCTACCGTGGAGAGCACCCACCCTTTTTTTGACATGAACTTTATTTTAGCAAAGCGTCAAACAGCGTCAATCTGAGATCCGCATTATTACTAACCCGGGCCCAGGTGAGTCAGGCGATCCCGCCGCCTGTTTCGCATTGCATTCATCTCGACTCCCAGCCCCCGTACATGCGATGAATACGGCATGCAATCTTCAAAAGAATTGGCCATTTTAGCGCAGGAACTTCGCATCCCGATTGTCGAAATGCTCACCGAAGCAAAGTCCGGACACCCGGGAGGGAGCCTCTCCGCGATCGACTTGCTCGTCGGACTTTGGTTCTCCGAAATGAAGGGCGTCGAGAGCGCAAAAAATTTAGGTGCCGATCGCGATCGATTCATCCTCTCGAAGGGGCACGGCGTACCGGCGCTCTACGTGATCCTCGCGAAAAAAGGATTCATCGAAGAAAAAGAACTGATGACTCTCCGAAAAACGGGGAGTCGACTGCAGGGACACCCCGACCGCGTTCGCATGCCGATCGTCGAAGCTTCGACCGGATCGCTCGGACAGGGACTTTCCGTGGCCCAGGGAATGGCGATGTCGATGAAACTCGACGGAAAGAAAAGCCGCATTTTCTGTATGCTCGGGGATGGTGAAATTCAGGAAGGACAGGTTTGGGAGGCGGCCTTGTCGGCGCCTAAGTTTGGACTCTCGAATCTTTGCGCGATCCTCGACGCCAACGGCGGCCAAATCGACGGACCCGTCTCGGAAGTCATGCCCCTCGAACCGCTTCACGCGAAATGGGAATCGTTCGGATGGCACGTGATCGAAATCGATGGCCACGATATGGAAAAAATTCTTGGCGCTTACTCAGAATTCCGGAAGCACGCGG
>JANXTV010000017.1 GCA_025352185.1 Oligoflexia bacterium | reverse complement strand
AGACGATGCATATGTGTATGCCGTACGGAGACACCACCTTAGGTTTCCACGCGAACCAGTATTTCATCGGCCTGAGTGGGAGCGGGCCGCGGGGACGAACTGCTTTCAGCGCGCCGAATATGTTCATGCTGACTTTTCAACAACGAATCAGCGCGTGTGATTCGGTAAAAGTAGAATGGATGGGAACCACCGATAAGTGGACGACGCCGGCGAAGGGCACTCCCTTACTTTTACAAACCGGAGAGGCCGATAAAAATGGCGTTCCGTTCTTAGATGCCCAGCACCCCCACACTTCGCCCGTCATGGGGTTAACGTTCGCGGTCGTACACTGCATGGGTAAACTCGGTGATGACTCGTTTACGCTTTCGTTCTCACCGCGGGGGGAGGCGACGGCGGGTCCGCTTGCCTATATGCATCGTCCGTCGGCGGAAGGGAATCCGAATGCTCCTCTGTCCCACCACCTTCAAGACGTTTTTCACATCATGTCTACGGTCCTAGCCGCTAAACTCGAATACGGAAAATGGAGCATCGAGGGGTCCATTTTTAGTGGCCAGGAACCGAGTCCGACCGAAGTTACTCTCGATATGCACCGCTTCGACTCGGGTGGGTTACGTCTCGGAAGAAAAGTGACCCCGAACATCAGTGTCGGAGTATCGGCCGCGAGTGTCCTCGAGAAGCACCGGGTATCGCCGAGTGAAATCCCTGAAAGTTCAAACCGTGCGACCGTGCTCGCGGCGTGGGTATCCACGAATCATAAACTCAGTGGCGGAACCTTGAATACGTCGACGATCTACGGCCAATCCCGTGAGGTGACCGCCCAGCTTAACGCCATTCTCGAAGAAATAAATTACAAGTTTGGGCCTCTCGAAGCGAACAACGTTTTCACTCGGTTTGAGGTGCTACAGCGCACCCCGGACCAGCTACAAATTAATATCGTGGCCGACGCAAAAAAAGCGGAATGGGTAAAGGCACTGACTTTGGGTTACGAGCGCAATATCGGCGCGAAGAAGGGCGCGACTTTATTCGCGGGGGGTTCACTCACTCGAGCCTTCGTTCCCACGGCCTTCAAGGCCACCTACGGGGGAAATCCGCTATCCGCGGAAGTTCACCTGCGTATTCTTTTTATGAAGAATCGTTCCTGGGTAAAAGGCTCGAAAGCGAAAAGCCGGTAGCGGAATTCCGAGAGTTCAGGTCATCAACTTGATGAGTTCCTGAATTTTCTTTTCCATCGTGCGTGGGTTCTTAGACGCGAAGGCTTCCTGAATGCAGCTTCGGAGGTGACCCTCCATCACTTCCGCCTCGACGCTTCGAAGCGCGGCCTGCGCCGCCTTAAGCTGCGTAAGAATGTCTACGCAGTAACGCTGTTCCTCGATCATAGCCGATACCCCTTTAATTTGCCCGGCGGCTCGATTCAGGCGAACGAGCACCCTTCCGTGATTGGGATGTTCGTTCTTCATCGAACAAGGCATTTTACACGTCCGGGATGGAGAGCGGGTCGGGGTCGTTTGCATATTGATCCTAGTTATCTATTCTAATTATCTTTGGCGCCGTCTTGAATCCAAGACCTGATGGTAGATATTTCGAAATCACTCAGATGTCCGCTTCCCGAGGAGAGTGGGGGCATCTGGGAATCTCCGGTTGCCTCGATCGAAAGGATAATGGCGCTTTCGGCTGGATTCCCGGGCAGGACTAATTCGCGAGGCGACGCCAGGAGAGCCGCGTAGTCGGTGAGCGGTACTTTTTCTGCGGCTCCGCCGCCGACGTGACAAGCGGTACACTTCGCTTCGAACACATTTTTTCGAATCGACGTAAAAGTAGGTTCGAGGTTCGATTGGGATAAATTTAAGGCTCCGTCCGAATTTTTATCGTGGGAAGGACCGCAAGCACTCAGGGCTCCCACGAGTAATACTAAAAAAAATTCGGACGGAGATTTAAACTTCATAAAGGGTTACCGCGGCTACTTCTGGTTTAAGCTCACTAGGCTACCGTCATTCGCGAGAGTGACGATCATCGTTTTTGGTAACCCGTCTCCCAGGACCGAGATTTCCGCGCCGGTCGCTTTCCCCGCCTTATCTTTCGTAACCACGAGACTCGCCGATTTAAAGTGGTCACCGTACATCGTAGCGAAGGCGGATTTTTTACAAACGTCCGATCCAGCGATGAGTTCCCCTTCCGAGCAATGCATCGCGAGTTCCAGAAGCGAAAGCGCGTTTTTACCGGGTAAGACAATCGGGGCGGCCGGAGCGCCGGCCGATAGTTCCTTAAAGGAAAGGACTTTACCGTCCTTATCGGAAGTTAACGCAAGCGTACGTGCCTTTCCCGTCGAATCGGCCCCTTCGGTGAGGAGCACGCTAAATCCGCCTCCGGCGGCGGAAGCCGCGAGTGAGACTACTTGGGTGGGAAGTGATGCGTCCACCTTTTTTAAGGCAACGAGCCGCTCCGTTTTATGGAGCCCGAGTTCACCCGCAACCCCCGGCGTGGCCCCCGCATTCGCATTTAACGAGACGAAACTCAGACCGGAAATCATCAAAGCAGCTAAATTTTTCATTCATTCCCCAAATCGTCCGCAACGGCAGACTCGTTAAACAGTTACGGGACCTATCCTTTGATGGATACCCTAGAGGGGTATAACCGTCAACTCTGAGTCTAGCCGCACCGCCCCGCTCCGCATTCACCCGCTTCCCCGAATATTTATGAAATTCGAGGCGGGTCACATATACTGAGGCGAAAACGTATCTACTTGCCTGACGAAATAGGATGAAAAGACCGCTATGAGCAAAAAGAGCGAAGGTAAGGAAGATATTCGGTGTGACGACCCGGCGCTCACCCGACGGGATTTTATCTCGCTCGCGGGTGTGGGTGGTGCGGCCGCGCTGGGAGTGGGGATGCTCGCGAGTGCTCCCGCGCAAGCGGTCACTGCCGTTAAAAATTCTCATAAAACGATGGGAGTGGCTGGGGGAAAGACCGAGGGTTGGACGAATACGTTTAATCCGGCTTCGACGAACCCCCTTTACCCGCCACGGGATGCACCGAAGCCGGGTGAGAAAATTCAGGAATTTGAAATCGAACTGGGAATCTCCGTCCACGAAATCTTACCGGGCGTGAAGATCCACGGATTCACCTATAACGGAACTTATCCCGGACCCGAGATTCGAGTGACGGAGGGGGACTGGGTTCTGGTCCATTTTAAAAATAATTCGCCTGAATTTCACACCATTCACTGGCACGGAATTATGGTGGCCAATGAAATGGACGGGGTCCCGAATGGAACCCAGTGGGGAGTAGGGCCTGGCCAAACCTTTAAATATCTTTTTCGCGCGCAACCCTCCGGAACCCATTTCTACCACTGCCATAATATGACGAACCTTCACGTCCAGGCGGGCATGTTCGGTTCTCTTATCATCGAGCCGAAAGACGACCTGGTCCGCCGAGTCTTTCCCTATACTCGTGAGTACACGCTCCTCCTGAACGAGGTCGATACCGTTCGGGTAGAGCGCGAGATGGAGGAAATGGTCCGCATGATGGGTTCGATGCAGAAAATGAATGAGTCGCCGAAGCTCATGCGGGAAATGAACGGACGAATGATGGGCTGGTTCGTCGATAAGAAGGCTTTCGTCGAAGCCGTAAAATCGGGTTACATTCCGCCTTACGTTTCCTCCCGGCGTGGGCAGAATCCGACCCCGAATTTTAATTACTTCCTCATTAACGGTAAATCCTACCCGATGACGGATGAACTCCTGATCCGAAGCGGGGAAAATATCCGCGTGCGACTCGTCGGCGCCGGGGCGATGTCGCATTTCATGCATCTCCACGGACACGATTTCTGGCACGTCGCTCAGGACGGAGCACCGCTCGCGGCGCCCGTTCGTTTAAATACGGTCGCGGTCCATCCCGGAACGACCACCGATATTATTATTCAGGGAACGAATCCCGGGATGTGGCATTTTCATGATCACAGTGATCTATCGACGACGAATAACGGCGTATTCCCCGGGGGAATGATGACGATGCTCATGTACGAGGATGCGTCCGAGCACGGAGTGAAGGTGCCGGAAATCGTTCAGGTGAGTTCATGAAGAAAATCGTATCCCCGATTTTAATTTTGGCACTCCTCCACGTCCAGTCGGTGTGGGCGACACAGGCCCAACCTGTGCCGATCCCAGATGACCAGAGCACGACACCCCAGCTCAGTATCGGGGGGGTCGGAGCGGCGACGCTGAATTATTCTAAAACTTCGTCTCACGGGAACGGGGAGGCCGGGGTTAATTTCAGCGATTCCGCCCTGCTGGTCGGGGCGGCCCAACGTCTCGGCGATGGGAAGGGGATCGGGAGCACGGGATTAGGGTGGCTTACTTTAGATGAGACGAACGAAGGAAAAACGACCCAACTTTTCTTGAACCAGGCGTTTCTCGACTACCAGAGCGAAAAATTTGAGGCCCTCATCGGTCGTGCCGATAATCCCACCGCCCACCTCGTTGATTTCCCGACCATTCGTGGGGACGATCTCGTTACTCTATCGAACCCACTCGACCCTTTTTCGGACGGGCGAAACGCCGAAGAGCATCGTTACTCTAACGTCGCGTCGGTAACAACGAATCAAGGGTTAAAGTATTTCCAGAATTTCCACGTTCAGCACCTGATTAATACTTCGGGGTCGGGGACCGAAACGGGAATTAATGCATTCGGCGCCACTTTCGAATATCTGGGCCCGCCCGGAATGGAAGCATTTCAAAGAGTTCCGTCGTGGGGGCTCGGGTTCCAACATTTTCTTTTGGATTCGTCCCACGGACTCCATCAGGTCTTTGCGGGAGGAACGATTAATTTAAATGAGAGCGTGACGAATCGGTGGGACTTCCGCATCCAGAATATCGTTACGTTTGGGAGCGCGCTCCGTTCGTTTTCGAGCGCGACCGATAGTTTTCGCGGAGATTCGAATGCGGTAACGATTGCCATCCGCTATCTTTCGAATCCTTTCGGGCAACTCGGCTACCAGCTTTCTTTAACCGGCGGCTATAGAAATTACTTTTCAATCGACGACTCTCGGTCCATCGGGGCCGCCTTAACCGGCGTGAAGCGTCTCGGGCAAGGATTCGACCTCGTCGGGCAATATCAGGGGCAAAGCCGGGACCGTTCCCTCGCGGCCGTCCAGTCGAACGGAGTTAAATATGAGCAGACTCTAGAGGTGGGATTCGTCTTTAGTTTCGAGAGTACGATTAATCCGCATCTGACTCCGCGTCGTACCCTTCTGAACCAGCAACATCAGTATATTCCGAATTAGAGGCCGACCGATGAACACGAAAAAAATCCACTTCGTCGCTGTATTTTCGAGCCTACTCATCCTGAGCGCGGCGGGTGCCGAAAGCGTTCAAGGGATGACCGGCCTACCGCTCGTGAAACCTAAAAAAACTTATTCGGTAAGCACAAAGGATCAGGGCGAAGAACTCCTGGAACAAAGGGGCTTTGGGGATCAGGAACCCGAGGTTCGCATGATGAATCTGATGATGGTGGAGGGTTCGGGATTCGAAGGAATGGATATGAACGACCCGGCCGCGAAAGGGGCGATGAAACCGGTCGCTTCGTCCGGGCATTCCGCCCACGCTGGTTCGGCTACCGAGACGGTGAAGTTCGTTTACGAGAGTAAAATCGTGCCGAGCCCTCCGAAAGTCGGGGCGAATCTGTTTACGTTCCGTTTGCTGAAAGCGGGAGCGGCGGTGAAAGGCGTTCCGGTGAAAGTGCGAGTCACGATGACGAGTATGGACATGGGAACGGATGAGCCAAAAGTAAAAGAAGCGCCGGACAGCTACCAGACGAAGGTGATTTTCTCCATGCCGGGGCCTTGGGCGGTGAAGGTACTTACTCCCGGAGAAGAAAAAGTATTTCTCTTCGACGTGGGGAAGTAAGGTCAGTCCGTGTATTCCGGGAAATAATTACGGGCAGGATTTATTCGAAATTTCGAGATTTTTCAGATCGGCGCGGAAGCTTTCGCATTTCCGCTGCAAGTTTCCCGTTACTTCGGCGGTGTCGTTATCCTCGAAAAACCCTAAATCGAAATTCTTCACGACTAATTTCTTCTTTTTACCCGACAAAGTCCGGACGCACATCACATAGGATAACTGGAAGGTGCTGTATTTAGCGGATGAGTCGCCCCAGATGGCGCCCCAGTCATAAGTATCAATGACTTTTTGAACGCGACATTCGCTCACTAAAATAATATCGCCCTCGAACGACGAGGCAGTTGCCCGGTTCGCGTTCCCGTGGGCGTCGGAATCTAGTTTCGAAGGGGTCGATGCGCACGATGCGAGGAGACCGAGAGCCATTAAGGCAGGAGCGGCGTGGGCGATTTTATTAATTTTTTTGATAAAGTTCATACCTCTTTATCGGTGTTTCTACCGAGGGCTTAAGTGTGAAGCGGTTAGGATGCGTGGAGCCAAATGAGTGACGGCCTATCCGGAGTAAAAAGTTTCGGGATCGTCCTTCTCAAGGCCAGAAACTTTGATATGACCGACCCCATGAATCACCTGCCGAAGCTGAATCCTGGATATTGGGTCCTCATGCTCCTTTGTACGACGATGGGGGAGTTAATCGGGAACCTTCTGTCTCGGAACTTTCAAC
>JANXTV010000553.1 GCA_025352185.1 Oligoflexia bacterium | reverse complement strand
AGGCTCGCGCCCGCGCAGTACGGTTCGCCGTCTCGGATTACGCAGCTCCGGCCATCCGCAAGGCTGACGTTACTCACGCCTTCACCGAACATTTCGGAAGGCGTGAGAATATCCATGTTCGCGGCGTCGCCGATTCCGACTTCGCCGGACGAATTCATTCCGAAGCATTTCACGGCGCCGGTAGCGAGGACTGCGCACGCGTGGTTCGCGCTCATCGAAACGGACGCGACCCCGGCGTTTAGAAGCACGAGTGGAATTTTCGAAACCAGTTTCGGCACCGGACCGACCGGGCCCGAGATGAGACGGGTTCCGAAACAGACGAGCTGATTATTCGCGACCGCGCAGGTCCATCGTCCACGGGCCGCAACCTGCTTCGCACCGGTCAGAATCGAGACCGGACGAGCAAACGTAATTTCGGTCGGATCCGCGGGCACCGGATTAATTCCGAGCTGACCGTATTCGTTCGAACCCCAGCAAAGGAGCTCTTCGTTTTTTATCGCGCAGGTGTGTTCGTATCCAACCGCGACGTCCGTCACGTCGGACGGAAACACGACAAATGGAGCGAGCGCCACCTTTACGGTGTAGGGAGTACCGGTAAGCGCATCTCGCTGATTATCGACGACGCCGGATTCGCCGTTTCCGATTTGGCCCTGCTTATTCAGACCCCAGCAGGATAATTTTCCCGCCTGAATCGCGCACGAGTGCTGCGTACCGGCGGCGACTTTTGAAATCCCCACTTCCGGAGTCGGGGCGAAGTTATTCGGAACGGTGAGCGGCTGGACCGAGGCATCGGGAGCCGATCCACCTTCACTTAGCAGCTTCGTTTTCGGAGCCGGCGTCTGCGATACGCAGGACGACGCCAAAAAGAGCACGCTCATCGATAATAGTGGAAACGTTTTAAACCCCATAAACCCTACTTGTAGAATATATGACTCGGGGCGCGTTCGGAATGTGTCCGGATTGACCCGTCAAAAAAACTCCTCAGCTCCACCCCGTGCGATCCCTCACTAACTATGGGAAACTCGTGGAATGAGACTGCTATGGATGGCGGGGCTCGTGACGAGTTCCGCATTAGGTGGAATGACTCTCGAATCAGCGAAATGGAGTTCAAATACGGTAGAGGTCTGTTTCGCGAATCGCGGCCAGGCATCCCACTCCCGTTTTAAGGAAGACGCGAAAACTTTTCCAGCGAAAGCGAAGGTCGAGCGCGCGACCGATGCCGAACGATCCCTGATCGAGACCATCGTGCGGAGTGAGTACCGAGTCGCTACGACCGGCATCGAGTTCACCGGCTTCGGTGAATGCACGGATGAATCGAAAGCGAAGATCTTTATCTACCTAGGCCACGGAGGTCCCTTCGGAGCCGGAAATATCGGCGAGCGGATGAAGATCGAAAAATTCTGGGCCTACCATGACCGTGAAGGTCGACAGATCGTTTCTCCCGTCTACGCAAAACTCACCGCCGCGCTCCCGAGCTACCTCTACTTCCAAAATCTTAAGGCCCTCCGATCGGTTCCGGCGCGGATGTCGGTGGAGGATGTACTCCGGACCACGGCACTTCACGAGTTTGGCCACGCCGCTGGCCTTCTCCACGAAGATGAACGTGACGAAACGAATGCGAGCCCAAACTGCATGTACCAACATGCGCAATCGGTGTTTCGAACGAGTGCCCCGAAAATTCTTACGTCGTACGACCCCGCTTCGATCATGTCGTACTGCTTTATCGAACGACTTCGCGATGTCACGGGGCTCCACTTCCAAATCGGCTTACCCGGACGAGATCCCGCGGGGCTACCGAGTGAAGGACTCCCGATCTTCCGGTGGCCGGGGATTTACCTTGAGGAAACGGATCGCATCGTCACCCGCATCGACCGCTCGGACCGGAGTGAACTCACTCTCCGTCCCGGACTGAGTGCGAAGGACCAACGCGCCCTTCGGTGTATTTACACCTCCGAAAAATGCGAGGTCACTCGGTGAGGAATCGTTGTTCGTCGCTTATTTTTCTCCTCTCGCTTTCGCTCGTTAGCGCCGCGAACGCCGTGGCGGCAGGAGACTTAATCCTCATCGGTGGGGGTACCCGCGTACCCGAAATCATTAAGCGAATCGGCCATGCCGCCGGCGGTGAAAATGCGAAGATCGTCATCGCGCCCTGGGCTACGACCCAACCGAAGGAATCTCTCGAGCTCCTCCGAACCCAGTTTGCAACTTTTAATCCGAAATCCGTAACCTCCGCTCCGTTTTTTCCGGACGATTACGACCCTGAGAACGGAAAACTCTGTAAGGCGGCGATGACCTTCCACCAACCGATCGAGCTCTTCGATACGGCCGCAAAACGGAAATTCCTCGAGGAACTTCGTAC